>JALYIB010000001.1 GCA_030775965.1 Acidobacteriota bacterium
GCTTGGTATTATTCTACTCGACCGGTCAACCCGCCCACTGGTGGTCAATGCGGCCGGTCAGTTGTACAGCGATTTTTGCCGCGACGTGCTGCGCCGCAAGGAAGAATTTGAAGTCGCGCTGCATCAATTGAAGCACGACGTCGACGGCACCGTGAAGATCGCCTCGATCTATTCGGTGGGCTTAAGCGAAATGGCGCAATTGGAAAATGAGTTCTCTCGCCGCCAGCCCAAAGCGCATTTAGAAGTGGAATACCTGCGCCCCGAAAAAGTGTATTCGGCGGTGTTGGCGGATCAAGCCGATCTCGGCCTGGTCAGTTATCCCGAGCCCAGCCGCGAAATCACCGTGATTCCCTGGCGCCAGGAAGAAATGGTCTTGGCCGCGGCGCCGGATCATCCGCTAGCCAAGCGCGGCCGGGTGAAACTCGAAGATCTCAATGGAGTTGACTTTATCGGATTCGACGAAGACCTGCCCATCCGCCGCGAAGTCGACCGCTTCCTTCGCGAGCACCAGATAGAGGTCACGCAAACGCTGCACTTCGACAACCTGCAAATGATCAAGGAAGCCGTGGCGCACCGCACCGGCGTCAGCATCCTGCCGGCGCGCATCCTGGGCGACGAAGTGTCGCAGGGCCGCCTGGCCGCCATTCCGCTGGCGGCGTCCCAGCTCTACCGCCCGCTCGGCATCATTCATCGCAAAAAGAAACGCTTCCATGCCGCCGCCCAAGCGTTTCTAGAACTTCTCCGCGAACCTGAATTCAAAGCCGCGTGAGCGAACGCGAGGATGAAGGAGCGAAAGCCGTGCGCGCCGCAGAATCCAACGAAGCGGGAGGGCACGCACGTATACTTACAACGAGAGGCAAAGCACATGTTGAAGGTGGGCGTTTTTTTCGCGGCGGCTGCATTTTGTGGCGCCCCATTGTGGGCTCAGGACGCGACGGCAAGGCCCGCGGAAGTGAAGCTGATTGTTTCCATTCAGGGCAAGGATTTGTTTAAGTCCTATTGCGCTTCGTGTCACGGCCTGGACGCCAAAGGCAAAGGCCCCATGGCCGCCTCGCTCAAAGTTCCGCCTTCCGATCTCCGGAGGATTTCCATCCGGAATCACGATGTGTTTCCGATGATGCGTGTCGAAAAAATCATCGCGGGCGAGGAATTGCCGGCCGGCCACGGCTCGAGCCAGATGCCCGTATGGGGGCCGATCTTCTCGCGCGTCACCACCGATGTGGACTTGGGGCGCGTGCGCATCGACAACCTGGCCCGCTACCTGCGCGATATTCAGGACATGAAGTGAGCTAGTTCACCAGCACGTTGCCCGTAAGTTCCCGCTCGCGAACCACTCGCGACGACGCGGTAGCTTTTTCGCGGTGCGAGTGCTTTTCGGAATACATGCGCCGGTCCGCTACCGAGAGCAGCTCTTCGGCGTCGGCGCCGTCTTCGGGATAATATGCGGTGCCGATGCTGATGCTCAGCAGGTCGCCTGAAAACATTTCCCGCGATACTTGCGATATTACGGTGCGCAGTTGCTCGAGGCGGCCGCTGAGTTCGCCCGCCCGCGCGCCCGGCAGCACCAGCACGAATTCATCGCCGCCCATGCGCGCGACCAGGTCGTATTCGCGGCACACCGATTTCAGTCCAGCGCCAATCGCGCGCAGGGCGCGGTTGCCTTCCAGATGCCCGTAGCGGTCGTTGACCTGCTTGAAGCCGTCTAAATCCATGGTCAGCACCGTCATCGGCTGGTTGCTGCGGCGGCTACGCGACAACTCCGCGTCCAGTTGCAGGAACAAGGAGCGGGCGTTCGGCAACTCGGTGAGATAATCAGTGGTGGCGGAAGTCTCGGCCTGCCGGTAGCGCAGCGCGTTTTCGATGGAGATGGCAATCTTTGCGTTGATCGCCAGCAAAATGCGCAAATGATCCTTGGTGAAGGCGTCGCGGTCGGAATGATACAGCGTCAGAACTCCCACCACGCCGCCGCTTCCTTCCAGCGGCACCGCCAGCGCCGAGCGCAAGGCTGAAAACTTACTGGGATCGCTCAAGTATCCCGACTCAACCGATGGGTTCCCGTTGAGAATCGCTTTACGGTTCTCCGCCACCCATCCCGACAATCCTTGGCCTACCGGAATCTGCAAGGAAGAGAAGAGGCGGAAATCGTCGCCGGACACGAATTCGGGCATGAGGATTCCGCCGCGCTGGACCCAAATCGCGAGCCCGTGATGCGGCACGATGCGGCGCAGGCGCACGCCCAACAGAGATAACGTTTCGTCCAAGCTCAGCGAATTGCCCAGATCCTGCGAAATCTCAAACAAGGCTTGCACCTCTTGCCGCGCGGCGCCAATCAGGCTCAGGAAGTCGCTGGATTGCGCCGCGGGAGCGCCCGCGGCGGCCGGCGCTACGGAACTGGGCGCGGCGGCTTCAAACCCGGCTGCCGGCGCCAAGCCGCGCGCCACTTTGATGTCTTTCGAAAGTTTGGCCGCATCGTGATCGCGCGGGGCCTTGGCTTTTTTCTCGAGCGCCACGTAGTGCTTGGAGAGCGCGTCCACCACGCGCGGATCGAACGCAGTTCCCGATTCTTTTTGCACCACTTTCATGGCTTCATCGAGCGGCAACGCGCGCCGGTATTGGCGGTCCGATGCTAACGCGTCCAGGCAATCGACGGCGGCCAGAATGCGCGCGCCGATGGGAATCTCCTCGCCTTTGAGACCGTTGGGATAACCGCTGCCATCCCATTTTTCGTGATGCGCGCGCACGATGGGCACCACCGGATAGGGGAATTGCACGCGCTCCAGAATTTCGGCGCCGACGATGGGATGAATTTTCATCTTGTCGAATTCTTCCGGGGTCAGGCGACCGGGCTTGGAAATGATGTGTTCGGGCACCGCCAGCTTGCCGATGTCGTGCAGAATGGAAGCGGCTTGCAGCGCTTGCTGCTCTTCCGGCGTGAGGCTCAGTTCGCGGGCCAGCTCGCGCGCATAAACCTGCACCCGCGCCAGGTGATCGTGCGTGGTGTCGTCCTTGGCTTCGATGGCCAGGGCCAGCGCTTCGATGGTTCGCAGATGCAGCGCCGATACGGCTTCCAAGTGATCGCGCTCATTGTCCACGCGCGCGATGTACAGGCGATAAGAGCGGAACACCAGATACAACACCGGACCGCTCGCCAGCACTGTGGGCCAACCCGCCAGATGCACCGCAAAACTGGCGATCTGAGCCACGGCGGCTCCCCCCAAATAATAGGGCAGCGACCAGAAGTAACCTTCGCGCCATACCGACCGAGCTGAAATTTCCTCCGCCATCGACACGGCCAGCGCGACCGGAACGGTATTCAATACGAAGAAGGCGGTGGCCGCGAGAGCCAGGCGGATTTCCTCCTGCGCGTGATCGGCCAGCATCCACGGCGAGTGGTAAATCCAAGTGGCCGTCGCGGCGGCCATTGCCATGGTGGCGACGTTGAAGGCGATTTGAGCCAGGCCAGGCCGGCCCTGTTGATTCCAGAAACACTGCACCAGGGCCACCGTTGAGGCGAGAATCACCGTCTCCGATGCGGTGAGCTCGACCACGCCGAACAGCGCGAATAGAAGACTGAGGGAAAGCGGATTGGCGACCGCGGGAACCGAGAAGCGAACTCCGCAGGACAGAACGGCGATAGCCAGGAAGCCGGCAAACTTGTACACATCCGGCGAGTTCCAGCCAACGACCGCCTGGCCGAGCGCGATGGCGCCCAGCAGGAACAGGAGCCTCATATAGAAGCGCACGCGAGGGGGGAGGCGCGGTTCTTCGGCAGTCATATCCAGTAGTGCTCGGGATGCACGTGGGTGACCATGGTGGGCGAAAAAACTGCTCTTATATTTCAAAGGGTTGGAGCGGTCCCCTCAGGCGGGGAGGGACAAATTGGCCGGGACGCGAATGGGTCATGCGACAAAGTGTCCCAATGATAGAGGTGGATTTCTCAAGTGGACTAAGGTATTCGGCCGAGAGCACTACGACTACATTGCTGGCCAAATGGAATCAGGGCGATAGCTCGAAATATGATGCAGCCGACCAAAACGTTCCTGGGCATGGAAGCGGTGATCGAGAGCGAGCAGATCCGCACGCTGCTGGGGACGATTGAACGCGTGGCGCGCTCGCAGGCCACGGTTTTGATCACGGGCGAAAGCGGCAGCGGCAAGGAATGGGTCGCGCGCGCGGTGCATCATTTTTCACCGCGTTCGCACAAGCCGTGGGTGGATCTGAGTTGCGCGGCCTTGCCCGAGCACCTGATGGAAAGCGAGCTGTTCGGTTACGATAAAGGCGCGTTCAGCGGGGCCGATGCTGCAAAGCCCGGTTTGTTTGAAATGGCCAGCGGCGGCACGATTTTCCTGGATGAGATCGGGGAGCTCGACCCGCGCATGCAGGTGAAGCTGCTGCGCGTCCTGGATTCGGTGGCGTATTACCGGCTGGGCGGCACTAAAAAAGTGTCCGTGGATGTGCGCGTGGTGGCGGCGACGAACCAGGACTTGGAAAAGGCAGTCGCCGAGGGGCGCTTCCGCAGCGACTTGTATCACCGGCTGGCGCAGTTCACTTTGCAGGTCCCGCCGTTGCGGGAGCGGGTGGCGGACATTGCTCCGCTGGCGCGCTATTTCCTGGCGCAACAGGATTCGCGGTTGAGCTTGGCGGCGGCGGCGATTGCGGTGCTCGAAGCGCAGCCGTGGCCGGGAAACATTCGCGAACTGCGCAACGCGATTATGAAGACCGCGGTGCTGGCTCCGAACGAGGAAATTTGCGCGGCGGATCTGGCTTTCACGGTGGCCGCTCCGGCTTGCGGGGCAGCGGCGCAAGGCGGCAATCTGGAATCGCTGGAGAAGCGGGCGATTCTCGAAGCGCTGACGGCGAGCGGCGGGCATCAGCAGCGGGCGGCGGCGCAACTGGGCATTTCGCGACGGACGCTGAACCGCAAATTGAAAGTGTATCGTCCGCAGGCGATGGGCGCGCGGGTGTCGGCATGAGCATCCCGGTTCTAATCGCGGAAAAGCGGCGTGAGAAGCGGCATGCGGGTAGCGGGAATGTGCTGGTGCGGCCGGAGGCGCCCGGGTCGCGGGATATCCAGGGAAAATTGGTGGATGTGAGCGATAGCGGGTTTCGCATGGCTCATCGATGCGCGGCGCTTACGGCGGGGCAATACGTGGAGTTTGCGCATGTCGAGGCGCGGGGGCGCGCGAGGGTGGTTTGGACGCGCATTCTGAACCACGCTGTTGAGAGCGGGTTTGTGCTGGACTAGCGGATCCGCTAATTGCGGGTTTGCTGAACCTTGGGGGCGGAAACGTAACCGCTGATGAGGTCCTTCTTAATATCGTTGACCACAAGTTCGTAGGGCTGGGTGGCTTTCGACAACAGGAACTGCACCGGCTCGTTAATGGTTTTGTCTTTCTTCTGCACCGTTTTGTCGTCGGCGATGACACGGATCGTGTAGCGGTTGTTCTTGGGGTCGGCCTTTTCAAGCAGCACCGAGATGTCGCCCACCTTTTGCGGGGCTTTGGTCTTGGCCAGCTTGAATTCCGTGTAGTTGCGCTCGCCCAAGGCTCTGAGCGCGGCCAGCTCTTTGCCGTTGGTGGCGATCAAGCCGCTTTGCACGCCGAGGTCGCCTTGCGTGGCTTTCAGGGTGGCGATGGTCTTCTCCAGCTCCGAGCGGGTGGCTGCTACGTCGCTTTTCACATTGCCGACGTCGGTGGACACTTCGCCGATTTTAGTGTTTGCGGCGACGGCTTGCTCCTTCACCTGGCCGACTTCGGTGGATACGGCCGAGACGCGCTGGGCCTGCTCCTGCTGCACTTTTTGTAGATTCGCGGCGAGTTCGTCGGCGTGTTTCTCGGCGTCCACTTTGGCCTGGCCGGCGAGCTGGCTGGCTTGGCGGCGCGCGGCATCGACTTCGGTCTTCAAGGAATCGACGGAGCGGCGGCTGGTCTGCGTGGTGACCGCGGTGGTTTCGTGAATCTTGGAAATCTCATCCAGCAATTGTTCGCGCGTCTGCGCCAATTCGGTGCGAGTTTGGCTGACGAGATAAAACAGGTAGCCCGTTGCGGCAATCAGGGCGATTACGAGAACCAACATAACGGGCACCTGGGGGCCAGAAGATTTCTGGACCACCACGGGTGGCGGCGGTGCGCTAGGATCGCTCGGGTTTGAATCTCCACGGATTGAGAACAAGGGACTCTCCTTTTCTTCACTCTATATTACATCGGGCGGCGACAATGTTTGCGTTATCTTGTAGGACTCCTCGGGCTGCCACTAGGTTTCATCGGTAACGGGCGGTGGGCATTTACGGGCGATGCGGGCGCGGCGCAGGCGGCGGATGAGTTCCTGCTTTTGCCTGAGAACATGGGTCCGCAGATCATTTCGATCCAGCCGATGTGCCCGGTTGCCAGTTCCCTGGGAGTCGTTAGCATAACAAAAAACGAAAGACACTTCTCCTGAGAATTAGCTCACAGATGGACACGGATGGACTACGATAGCTGCAAAGATCGTCTCGCGGTGGGCTACTTTTTAGGGCAACCCACCGGAGTGGTGAAGGTCATGGACGGCTTGCTGGTCTTTGAAAAGTGACTGAATGAACCAGTTTTCTGCTCTCTCCCATTTCCTCCCGCGGCAACTTACATCACCAGAGAATCGATTCTCTCCT
>JALYIB010000002.1 GCA_030775965.1 Acidobacteriota bacterium
GGCATGGTCCCGTATTGCGATTTTTACGAGCAGGAATCCGGCGCGGCGCAGCGTCCCGACATGCTGGTGCGCCTGCCCGGCGGCCGCACCCTGGCTGTGGATGCCAAGGTTCCTTTAGCCGCGTATCTGGATGCGGAAGCGGCCGCCGATGGGCCTGTTCGCGAAGCCGCTCTGGCGCGGCACGCGCAGCAGCTAAGCCGGCACGTGGCTCAGTTGGGCGCGCGCGAATATTGGACGCAGTTCCAGCCTGCCCCCGAAATGGTAGTGCTGTTCCTGGCGGCCGATCATTTCTTGGCGGCGGCGCTCGAGCGCGATCCCGATCTGCTCGATCGCGCCCTGACGAAAAAGATTCTGATCGCTACGCCGGTCACGTTGATCAGCGTTTTGAAGGGCATCGCCTACGGATGGCGGCAGGAAAAACTCGCGAAAAATGCCGAAGAGCTGCGGCGCATCGGGGCCGAGTTCTATGACCGTCTGCGAAGCTTCGCGGAAGTGTACGCCGATTCCGGACGCCATCTGGCGCGCGCGCTCGATTCCTACAACCGTTCCGCGGGCACCTGGGACGCGCGCGTGCTGCCTTCGCTGCGGCGCATGAGCGAACTGGGCGCTGGCGGCGGCAAAGAGCCCCCGCAGATTCTTCCCGTCGATGGCGCCGCCCGCACTCCGCAATCCACCGGGCCCGAAACGCGGCTGCCGGAAGCATGACGCGAAACTTCTTCCTGTACCTTTCGCAGCAACAGCGCCTGCGCCGGTGGATGGAAACCTCGCCCACGGCGCGCAGACTCACCAGCCGTTTTATTGCCGGCGAAACACTGGCGGACGAATTGAATGTGACCGCGCAGCTAAAAGCGCAGCGGATCGCCACCGCGCTGGATCATCTGGGCGAGAACGTAACCACACTCGAAGAAGCCAGCGCCTCCGCGGCCGCCTACCTCGAGGCACTCGATCAAATCGCGGCCCGCGCGTTGCCGGCCTCGGTTTCGATCAAAGCCACGCAGTTCGGCATGGATGTTTCCGAGAGCGCCTGCTACGACAACGTCCTGCGAGTCGCCATGCGCGCTCAAGAGATTGGCACGCGCGTCGAGATCGACATGGAAGACACTCGCTATACCGATCGCACGATCACGTTAGTATCCGCGGTCGCCCAAAAGGTCGGAGATATCCGCGTCTGCATCCAGGCATATCTTCAGCGCAGTCCCGCCGACATCGATACCTTGAACCGGCGGGGCGTGCGTGTGCGCCTGGCCAAGGGCGCTTATAACGAGCCGCCCCGTCTGGCGTTTCGGAAAAAAGCCGACGTCGATCGCGCCTACGTCGGCCTGATGCACCGCCTGTTCGACCAGGGAACCGACCCCGCCATCGCCGGCCACGACCCGCGCATGATTCAAGAAGCCATGCGCTATTCGCGGGAGCGGGGAATTGCGCCGGACCGTTTCGAATTCCAAATGCTCTACGGGATCCGGCGCGACTTGCAGCGCCAGGTGAAGGAACAGGGCTTCCGTCTGCGTCTCTATGTGCCCTACGGCACGGCCTGGTATCCGTATTTCATGCGCCGCCTATCGGAGCGCCCCGCGAATGTTTTATTTGTGGCGCGCAGCCTATTCCGCTGATTTATTCCGTCAACGTGGCGATCGGTACTTGCTCGACGATCTCAATGCCGAAGGCATCGACGCCAATTACCTTGCGCGGATGATTGGTCAGCAAGCGGATCGTGGTGAGCCCCAGATCGGAAAGAATCTGCGCGCCGATACCCGTCTCGTCCTGTGGGGGAGCGTGGTTCACCATCGGCTGATAGTGCTTGCGCGCACCTAAACCGGTTTGATGCAGATAGACCAGAACTCCCGCGCCCTCTTGGGCGATCTTCGCGAGCGATCCCCTTAACGTCTGCTGGCAATCGCATTGCGCCGAGCCAAACACATCGCCCAGCAAACAGCGGGCGTGCATCCGCACCAGCACGTTGGACTGGCGCGCCACGTCGCCGCGCACTAACGCCAGATGCGCCTCGCCATTGATGGGGCTGACGTAAGAAACCGTCTTAAACGTGCCGAATTCAGTGTCGATGCAGCCCTCGCCGCGGCGTTCGACCAAGTGCTCCGTCTCCAGCCGGTAGCGGATCAGGCTCGCGACCGAAATCATTTTGAGCCCATGCAACTGGCAGAATTCCGTCAACTGCGGCACCCGCGCCATGGAGCCATCGGCGTTCATGACTTCGCAAATCACGCCGCCGGGCTCGAACCCTGCCATGCGCGCTAGATCCACCGACGCTTCCGTTTGGCCCGCGCGGACCAGCACGCCGCCTTCGCGCGCCCGCAGCGGGAAAACGTGCCCTGGCCGCGCCAGATTCGACGGCTTGGCGTTGTGTCTCATTGCCACCAGGATGGTGTGTGCCCGATCCGCGGCGGAGATTCCCGTCGTGACGCCGTCCGTAGCGTCGATCGATTCGCAAAACGGTGTCCCGAAGCGTGAGGTGTTCTTGGGCGACACCAGGGGCAAATGCAGCGCATCGCAGCGCTCCGGCGTCAGCGCCAGACAAATGAGTCCACGGCCGTGCGTGGCCATGAAGTTGATGGCTTCCGGAGTGATGCACCCGGCGGCCATGGTCAGATCGCCTTCATTCTCGCGATCTTCGTCGTCCACCACTACTAGCATGCGCCCGGCGCGCAGCTCGTCAATGGCTTCGGGAATGGACGCAAACGGCATCACCTTCAGGATAACGAAGTCGGCCGGGAGAATCACTTTGCGGACTACCGCTCATGGGCAGACATGCTAACGCCTGGGGCCCCGTGTCCTCGCGCTTGCAATATTTAAAGGCCCAGCCGTTTGTCGAGTTCAGCGGAAATGATGGTCAAACGTTCCGGATCGCGCATCAGATTGCGCACACCGTCGTTGCCGAAGTTTTCATAAAGAGCGTCTACGGCTTCGAGCGCCAGCGAATACGCCAGCCGCGCATGTTGCGCGTCCAGGCCTGACCATCCCTGCCGCAGACTCTCGAGCTTCGGCAGTTGCCCCGCCTTGGCCAGTTGCTCGAGCTCGTCGCGGCTCTGCGGAGCCAGCGTCTGTCCGGAAAGCCTCTGCGCCATGCCCTCCTGCAACCAGGACGGCCATTCGCCCAACATCGCCAGGCACGCGTGGGTTGTCTCATGCGCCAGCGCTTGTTCTTGCCCCGCGTCCATTCGCTGCCCGTTCATCACGGGGAGGTGGATGCGCCCGTCGTAGGCTCCGCCACTCCACTCCGCCGCGTCGGTGGCTTTTTTATAGGCGTCTCGGCTCTGAACGATGGTCACGATTTTCTCTTCCGCCATGCAGCCCAATTGTTGTGACACGCGCGCGAAGGTGCTGTCTACGACATTGACCATGGCTCGCGCGGTGTCGGTGGGAACCGTCGCCGAATCGTAGCGCGAGACCACCCGCATCCCGTAAAGTTTGTCGCTGCTCTGGTCGCTGGAGCGTTCTTTTTCCACACGCTTGATGAGCATTTCTAGATCCGGGTTTGAGGCAAGTTCCAGTGACTCGCGCCAATATTCCAGCGCCTGCCTGGTATCGTCCGCGCGCCACGCGGCGACGCCCGCCATCGCCAGCAACGAAGGATCGCGGCGCTTTTGCATCTCCGGTCCCAGCAACTCCAGGGCGTTGCCGGGTTGGTTGGCGTTAATCAACTGCTCAGCCTGCGCCAGAACCACTTTCGACGATGCCGGCAGCGGATTGCGCAATCCGGCCGGCGCTTTGAGCGCGTCGCTACCCGGCCCATTTCGAACCGCCTTCAGCGCCTCGCTGGCGGTTACCCAGGATGCGTCGCGGCGGCCTTTATCGAACGAATCCAAGCCTTCCATCGCGGCGGCCGGCAGATAACCCTCTATCTGCCGTCCTCCCACTTCGGCCGCGATTTTGTAACAGGGAACACTCTCGCCCGATAGCGCGAAGCGCAACTGTAAAGGAGTGCCCGCCGGCAGCGACGCCACTTGCGGCGCATCCCCCGAACAGCCGGAGCGCAAAACCGTGTTGTCTTCCTTAACACTCACCGCCAGCAACAGCGCGAGCAGAAGTCCCATGCCTTGAGCATACGAGCGCACTGGGCTCAAAACCCTCCGCAAAACACCTTAGAGGGCGCTAGGGTGAAACTCGATAGAGAGTGCCGGCCGAGTCCGTAAACACTGGACGCAGGTGTGGATCGTTACGCACCGCCGCCAGCACCTGGTCGATATTCTCGCCTTCCGTGAAACGCGACAGATCGTCGGGAGTGGAATACAGATACTGCAAGTTCCGCGCCAGGCAGTAAGATGCCGCGTTGCGATAGGCGTTGACGACGCTCTGCCGGTCGTCGGCGTACCACCAGCGCGGCATGAGCAGAATCGAATTGCCGCGATGTCCGGAAGAAAGATATAGAAGCGGATCGTCATTCGATAACACCTTGGCATCCGCCGGCAAGTTCTGCGACATCCAGCGATAAGCCGCGCGCCGCTCGGCGACTTTGGGACGCTCCTGCGCCGCAGCTTGGTTCAGCATGCCGAACGTCATGTAAGCCTGCAGTCCAATCGCAGCCGCAAAGAACGCCGCTAGGCCCGCGGCGAAAATCACCGCCACCGCACGCTGACTGGCATCCTGATTGTGCAGCGCGTTTCTCACCATGCCCCACAACTGTCCGACTTCAGTCACCAGCCCCAGCAAGAGCAACGGAAACAAAGGCAGCACGAAGCGTTCGTTCGGAGGATAGTGCCACACCGCCAGAATCCCCAGTGAAATCAGGCCAAACAATGCATAATCCAACGCGATTCCGCGCCGGACCAAGCGGACCACACCGGCTAGCATCGCAACCGCAACGACTTGCGTCATTATTTTCAGCGGCAAGAATGCGATCACCTTAGGCAGCACCAGTGAGCCCATGCCGTACAGAATTTGATCGATGTTCTTCCATAGGACCACGGCGAAATTGTCCCAGCCGACGGTGGCCTTTTCAAACGCCATGTAGTCGACGTAGTAGAGCAGCGACATGTCTTTCGAATGCGGCAAATGCCGGTGCGCCCACCAGGTCCACGCGCCCACCGCGGGCAGGGAAGGGGCCAGGAACAGCGCGGTTCTACGCCATTCGCGCTTCCCCAGGAGCAGCGCGGGAACCGAGATCAGCAGAGCGATTCCAGCCGTACGCGCCAGATACGCGCACGCCGCGGCGAGCCCGGCCAACACGATCGCGCCGTTGTCAGGCCGCCGCGCCAAAATCAATGCCGCCAGCACGAAACAGGTGAAGAACACTTCCGACAGCATCATGCTGCCGAACAGCGCCATATAAGGACTCAGCCCCAGCGCCGCCGTCAACAGCAACGCCCGCGGCTCGGAAAATCCATATTCGCGGTACAGCCAGCAGGCGAGCGCCAGGCAAATTGCCAGCCAAGGCCAGGTAAACAGCGTGGCCGTCGTTAGATTCTCCGGAAAATTGGGATTCAAGTGCCAGACCAGCGCCAAATACGCCGGAAACAGCGGGGGATACTTAGTCTGATACGGGTTCTCGGGCAGGCTGCCGATGCGATACCCGTTCCCTTGCGCGATCCCCTGCGCCGATACGAACAGTAAGGCGTCGTCGTGGAGCCGCCCGAAGTCCGGCATGTCGCGGTTGCGCCAGGCAAATTGCGCCGACGGGATCAGCAACAAAAGAAAAGCAATAGCGATTACAAGCCGACGCGGCATTCTATAGGAATATCGGGCCGCCGTCGATGAAAGGTTAGTACTAGCGGCTGCACGCGTGTGTTTACCCTCTTTTAACGGTGGGGTACTGGAA
>JALYIB010000003.1 GCA_030775965.1 Acidobacteriota bacterium
CTGCTGGTGTATCTGGGCGCGGAATTCTATCCGCCCGCCGAGCCGCCCCAGCCCGAGCCCGAAGTCGCCGTCGAGGAAGAGATCGAAGAAGACGAGCCCCAGCCTTATGTCGAAGGCCAGCCGACCATCTTCGAGCCCAATCCGCCCCCGGCCAAACCCAAGCGCGCCCCGGTCCGTAAGCGCATTTCGAAACCCGCCGGCGGCGGTAGCGGCGGAGGCGGCCAGCGCCGTCCGCCACGCCGCAAGAAGACCGATAAGTAATCAGACGTACGCCCACGCCGCGCGGACCGTATGCATCGGCGGTCCGCGCCGAGATCGCTTGCCTGGCGCATCGGCAAGCGCGGCGGGCCTTCGGCCCCGCAGCCAAACGTCGCCGTTGGCGTCCTAGGATCCGGAAGACGCCGCCTCGCTCAGCAGCGCGTGGCTGCCCACGCGGTCCACGTCCAGAATCATGTTCCCGGCCGCATTGATCTCGAAGGCCGGCTGGAATTTCGCCTGCCAGCGGATTTCGTCGTAGCGATAGGAATAGCGCGAGTGCACGGTCTGGCTGAAGGTGTCATCGAAGCCTTTGATCAGCGCCACGAATTCCGCCTGCAGCCGTTCCAGATCCGCGTAAGTCTTCCCGTAGAGCGGACTGGTTTCATCTATGGGATGCACGATGGTCCAGGTCAACGGCAGGAAATAGACCTTGTCGCGTTCTAGTTTCAGAGTCACGAACCGGCGAGTCATTTGTCCGGGAGGCCCTTCCACCGTCATCAGCACCAGGTTCGCTTCCAGCTCCATTAGGATGTTGGGCCGCAGATTGACGACGCGGAATTGCAGGCTGGTTTGTTCCTGATAAGGCGCCATCAAAATGCTTTCGCTAAAGGCAATCTTCGCCGACGGACGCGAGAAGCGCCCGAACATCAATCCCGTGCCCAGCGCCACCGCCATCAATCCGGCAATGGCTTCGAGCGACGCCACGACGTTTGACATCACAGTCGCCGGCACCATGTTGCCATAGCCCACGGTGGTGAGCGTGTGCGTGCTGAAGAAGAAATCGTTGAGGAAGCGATCCATTTCGGTGGCGCCATTGGCGCCTTGCAGATGGCTTGGGCCCAGCGCGAAGTAGACCAGCGCAAACAGCAGGTTCAGGAGCAGGTACGCGCCCAGAATGGCGCCGAAGAAGCGCGGCCAGCTCATATTGAGCATGTGCAGGTAAGGATGAAAATCACGCCAGCTCCCGCCGCGCCGGTAGACGTTGAAGCTGCCGTCTTTATTGATGCTGCGCCGTAGGACGCCGGTGAATTGCTGCGTTAAACCAGGATCGAAAGTGGGCTTCTGCATACCACGATGTTAGGGTATAGGTGGCCTGGAAACGCAAACGCCTCGCTGCCGATAGGAGCGCCCGTGGAGAGTCCGGAAGGTCCAGCTTAGAGCTTGCCCTGCCGCGAATCTTCGAGCAGCGACTGCATCGATACGCACAGCGCTTGCCGCGAAGTCCGTTGACAGGCCCATCCCAGGGTCTTGATACGGTCCGTGTTCAAGCGGACCACCGGTACGTCGCCCTTCCAGCCGCGATCGCCTCCGCTGTAGTCGAAGCGCACGTTTTCCGCTTTCAGCCCGGCCACTTCCAACGCCAGCCGTGCGATTTCGCCTACCGTGATGTAATCTCCCGTGGCGACGTTGAAGACCTCGAATGCCTTCGTGCTCTTCCGGTGCGCCGTCAATACCGCGTTCACCACGTCCTCCACATGCACATAGGACTTGCTTTGCGAGCCGTCGCCCAGTATGCGGAGTTGCGAAGGGTCCGCCAGCAAGCGGCGCACGAAATCGAAGCCCACGCCGTGAGTCTGCCGCGGGCCCACCACGTTGCCGAAACGGAAAGCGCAGGCCGTCAATCCGAACATCCAACAGTAGGAGTTTATCAGCGCCTCACCCGCCAGTTTGCTCGCGCCGTAAGTAGAAACTGGCAGCAGCGGCCCGTGATCCTCGGCGATCTCCAGCTCACCCAGGTCTCCGTAAACTCCGCTGCCGGATGCGTAGAGCAGGCGCGGTGTTCCCGTCACCCGCATGGCCTCCACCACTTGTTGCGTGAGAAACGTACCCTCGCGAAAATCGATGTCGGGCTCGGTAGCCGCGCGTGCAATGTCGGGATTCGACGCCAGGTGAATCACCACCTGATGCCCCCGCATGGCTGCTTCGAGCGCCGCGAAATCCTTGACGTCGCCACGCACTACCCGCAAGCGCGAATCGTTCAGATGGTGAGCATAATGCCACTCCCGCCCGGACGAGAAATTGTCGTAAAGCGTGACCCCCGGGACGCCGCCCGCCAGCAAACGGTCCGTAAAATGGCTGCCGATGAATCCGGCGCCGCCCACGATGAAGAAGCGGGAATCCGTCATCAGTTTGCGCCGCCCGGCCAGCGCGCCGTAGCAATCGTCTGCCACCCTAGCGAAGACCCCAAAATATTCAGCGCAAAGAGCGGCCGGAAAGCGCCCATTACCACTCGCGCCAGACCGCTCGACGCGGCCGTCGAACCGCTGCGCACGTCCGTGATCAAGCGTTTGCCCCGCAAGATGACCGCCATGCGGTACAGATTGAAAAAGGGAAAGCCGGCGGTAGTGGCGATGTCGACCGTGAAGCCGCTTTTCTCCAGCAACGCACGCAGCATCCGCGGAGTAAAATGCTGGCGGTGCCCGATATGCCTGTCGAATTCCGACTGCGGACCGCCCGGAACAGTCACCACCAAAGTGCAGCCCGGCGCCAGATAGCGCGACGCGTGCTTCAAAAACAACGCCGGGTCGTCGAGATGCTCCAACACTTCCGCGCACACCGCAAATTGCGCCCACGAGCCAAGGGGCCCCGGGTCGCCCGCCGGATCCAGTAGATCGCGCTGCAGGAAGTGCGCGTCCGGAATTTTTCGCAAAGCCTCCGCGACACCCGCCGCGCTCAGCTCCACGCCGGCCAGTCCCGCCTTAGGGAACGCCTGCTGCAAGTCGCAAGCGAGGTCGCCCTGGCCGCTACCGATATCCAGAATGCGCGCCGCGCCCGAACACCCGCTGCGCCTTAGAAAATCCAGCACAATCTGCCGCCGGTAGCGCTGCGCTGGGTTG
>JALYIB010000004.1 GCA_030775965.1 Acidobacteriota bacterium
GACTCACTCAGAATCGTCAGACTCATTCCTGTGCTTCTCATTTTATTCTTCGCTGTCCCGTCGCATCGATTTACGCGTGGAGCGTTTGCGCTCTCCCTAGGAACCTGCAGGCGATTCGTCGAAAGTGTCTCGCCGATCGCAGGATCCGGCGGTTCCCGCAATGGCATCACTCGTCCGCGCGGCTGACGGCGCAGACTAGATCGACCATGTACCCTCACTCACATCAGGTCCTTTATCTGACGTCTTGAAGACAGCACCGGACGGGGGAATGCCGTTCCGTTGCCAATCACCATGTTGCGCCCCGCAACCGTGCTACGAGTTTGGTCGAAACTCATGTCCCGGGACCGCGCCAACGTCGGTTGGAAGTGACTGGCCAGCTTCTCAGTGCTCCTGCAGCACTAGCAGGCTGCTGAAAATCGAAAATCGCGAGTAACCTGAAAGGCGAAAATATCGCCTGGAGGGATATGCGCGGAGACGACATTCAACAGCACGATCTGTTCAGCTATGGGTCACTGGAGGAGCGGGTGCCAGCCAACCACCCGTTGCGGCCGATCCGAACGATGGTGGACGAAGCGCTCAGGCAGATGAGCGGCCGCTTCGACGAGATCTATCCGGAAGAGGGCCGGCGCTCGATTCCTCCCGAACGCCTGCTTCGGGCTCTGCTGCTGCAGATGTTGTATTCGGTGCGCAGCGAGCGAATGCTGATGGAACAACTGGAATACAACCTTCTGTTCCGCTGGTTCGTCGGTTTGTCGGCGGATGAGCCGGTGTGGCACCCAACAGTCTTCACGAAGAATCGCGACCGGCTGCTGGAAGGCGCTGTGGCCGAGGAGTTCTTCTCGCTCATCGTGGGGCAGGCGCGCAGCCGGAAGTTGTTATCGGATGAGCACTTCACCGTGGACGGAACACTGGTAGAGGCATGGGCGGGCCAGAAGAGTTTCCAGCGCAAACGCAACGATGACGATCCGCTGAATCCGCCACCGCCGGATCGCGGCGGTAATCCGACCGTGAACTGGCACAAAGAGAAGCGCTCGAATGAGACGCACGAATCGCTGACCGATGCCATGGCGCGGTTATACAAGAAGACTCGCGGGGCCGAAGCGAAGCTGGGTTATCTGGGCCATGTGGTGACGGAGAATCGCAGCGGCCTGGTGGTGGACGTGCGGCTGACGCAGGCTACCGGCACGGCGGAGCGCGATGCGGCGCTGGCCATGCTGGCGAACAAGGGCGCATCGAAGCGCATCACGCTGGGCGGGGATCGCGGCTACGACACGCGCGGCTTTGTGGCGGCAACACGGGAACAAAACATCACGCCGCACGTGGCGCAGAACGATTCGAACAGACGCAGCGCGATTGACGGACGCACCACGCGGCATGAGGGCTACGGCGTGAGTCAGAGAAAGCGGAAGCGCGTGGAGGAAGTGTTCGGCTGGATGAAGACAGTTGCGCTGCAACGCAAGACACGCTTCCGTGGACTGGACCGGGTGGGCTGGATGTTCACTTGACCTGATCCCCGTTTTTCGTCCGAAGTGGAATACTAATTCGGACGAAGAAAGGGAGAACAGATGGCAACGAGACGGAAGTTGAGCGATGAACAGATCATCGCAGTGATGAAGCAGCTTGAGGCAGGCCGGACGGCGGCCGAGATGGCCCGGGAAGTAGGCGTCAGTACTTTCACGATTTACAACTGGAAGGCGAAGTACGGGGGTATGGAGCCGAGCGAGGCAATCAAGCTTCGGCACTTGGAAGATGAAAACGGCCGGCTGAAGAAGTTGGTAGCGGAAGTCTGCCTGGACCGCGAGATGTTGAAGGCGCTGCTAATAAAAAACGGACTGAGCTCGTAGACCGACGTGCTGACGCGGCGTTTCTGATGGAGAACTTCGACGCCACTCAGCGCAAAGCCTGCGAGCTGGCACGTATACCCCGTTCAACGTTCCGGTATCGCGCGGACGATGAGAAGGACAACCAGCTAAGAATGAAACTGACACAACTGGCTCAGGAACAGCCGCGATATGGTTACCGGCGGCTGGAAGTATTACTACGCCGAGAAGGGGAAGCGGTGAACCACAAACGCATTTTCCGGATTTATCAAGCTGCGGGCCTAAGCGTGAAGCGCAAGAAGCGCAAACGTCTGGTACGTGCTGGAAGACCGCTCTCAATGGCCACAGCACCGAATCAGCAATGGGCGATCGACTTTGTTCATGACCGGCTGGCGAGTGGTCGGTCGATCCGCGTGCTGACCGTCGTCGATACATTTACGCGAGAGTGCCTGGCCTTAGAAGTAGATTCTTGTCTGCCGAGCCGCCGGGTTACCCGAGCGCTGGACAGCGTCATCTTTCAGCGCGGCCGACCGGAGAGTATTCGAATGGACAACGAGCTAAATGCAAGTCTTTTTTCTCGCGCAGGCGCAGGTGGACGGTTCAGCTCGCGACACGCGCGCACCGCGTCAACCGCCGCCATCGAATCGGACACCGAGTGGTCTTCCACGAACAAAGGGACCCTGCTCACCATAATGAACACAAGATCTGCGGCACAATGCGCAGTCTTTACAGCGCCTGAAACAGCATGAGGGCCCAGTGGAAGGTCCGAGCATTATCTACGAGGTCGAAGTCGCCTCAACGGCCCGTGTGAGAGGGATCGATCCACTGGGAAGTCGTTGTTCGAAAAAGCGTACGTAGTCGGATTCGTTCTTGATTACCGCATAAACCACTCTGGCCACTTTTGCGGCCACAGCCGTGAGCGCCTTGCGTTTGCGATCGGCGTCCAGCGTGTTGTCAGCCAGGTATCGCTCATACTTATCGCGAAACGCGTTCTCACGCATGTGTACGGCCCGCAGACCCGCCATCCAGAAGACCATCCGCAGCCTCTTGTTGCCGCGCTTGGAAAGCGTCTCTCGCCCGCGGCTCTGGCCGGACTGGCTCTTGGAAAGATCGAGACCGCAGTAGTTCAGAAACTGCCTGTGATGACTGAAGCGGCGGAGGTCACCGGCTTCTGCCATGATCGTGAGCGCCAGGATCGCGCCAATCCCAGGCAACGTGAGAAGCCGCTGAAAGTCTTTGTTTTCGGCAAGCAGTTCCTGTGCTTTGGCATCGAGGTGCTCTCGATCCTCATTCAGGTCCTCGTAACGCTGCAACTGCAGTCGGAACATCTCTATTGCTGGCGACTCGAGAGCTACCGGCAACCCGATGCTCTCCCCGGCCATGCTGTACAACTCGGCGATCTTCCTGCGCTTCTCGACCTTCTTGCCCACAAGCGGCCAGGCTTCCTTCGTAAACTCCTCCTCCGTAAGTGCTCGAACAGCAGCGGCAGTAGGGAAGCGAAGCAGGAACCGGATGAACCAGGCAGAACGTGTCGCAACCCAGTACTTGCCGAATTCCGGAAAGTACAGCGGAATGTAGTGCAACAGCAGGCTGTGCTGAAGCCTGGTGCGGGCCAGCGTGATGTGGAAGTACGTGTTGGCCAGCTCCTGCAGATCGTGAGTTCCCGCTAGGAGTGGGTCGTGATAAATCTGCACCATATTCTGTTCGAGCATGGATAAGATGACCTGAGCATCCTTCGGGTCGTTCTTGTCCCAAGTCCCGTAACGGGCTTCCCTGAAGCGAGCCAGCGCCACCGAGGAGATAGAGACAACTTCGAAGCCTTCCTTCAGCAGCCTGTAGGCAAGCGGGCGATGGTAATCTCCTGTGGGCTCCAGTCCAACGCGTACGGGACCGGGCAGGCTCTTCATGAACTCCACGAAACGGTTATGGTCCGCCGCTCGGTTTGCGACCTTAAACGTGCGCCGGTCTCCCCGACCCTCGCTTTGCGTCAGAACAACGTTCCACTCTTTTGCAACGTCGATTGCGACGAGGCTTTTCACTGCGGTACAGTTCTTTTGGTCAATCACTGCGGCTTCCTCCCTGGAATCAAATCGCCAATCCAAGGATGTTGCATGCGGTGATTGGCCGGCTGTGACACCGCCAATCCAAAGGAGACGCGCTCTTCACATGGGGACTCCGTCCCCATACCCCTGGGATTTACCGCTTTCCAGCCAGAATGCTCAGGCCTGCGGGGCAGTGTTTTCTGCCCCGCATCATTCCGGCCGCTGGGCCGGCGCTCCGGTCGCATCCCTGCGGAGCCGTATCCTCCGCCCAGGTGAAAAGAGCGTACCAAAGCATCAACCCGAGTGTCCACCGCTTCCACGCCCCCCATTCTGCATGTACTACGGGACAGAGCTCACCTCTCGACACTTCCTTTGCTGGGGAATTGACCGCCGCATCGACCTCGCCCACATCCAGCCAGGCAAGCCGATTCAGAATGCATTCGCTGAAAGCTTTAACGGCCGACTGCGCGATGAATGCCTGAACACGAATTGGTTCCGCAATCTTTGGGAAGCACGCCGGAAAATCTCGGCGTGGCGCGATGAATACAACAACTACCGGCCACACAGCAGCCTCGATTACCGCACGCCCAATGAGTTTGCACGGAACTTCACCGCCAGCCAAAACAC
>JALYIB010000005.1 GCA_030775965.1 Acidobacteriota bacterium
CGACTCGAAGCTCTGTTCACTGTGACCGTAGCGCTCGGGCTCCGTCAGGGTGAAATCCTCGGGCTCGGCTGGGAGCACGTCGACTTGGTGGCGGGCATGCTGCAGGTCCGGCGATCACTGCAGCGAATCGATGGGAAGTTGGTGCTGGTGGAGACCAAATCTGAAGAGGGCGCACGCCCGCTAATTCTCCCCGCGGTGGCGGTTGCCGCCCTTCAGCGCCATCGGAAGCTGCAGGTCGAAGAGAAAGCCGCGGCCGGCGACGAATGGCAGGAGAGCGGGCTCGTATTCACGTCGACGATTGGAACGCCGCTTGACGCGCGCTCGGTGATCCGGCGCCATCACGCGATCCTGAAGGCCGCCGGCATCCCTCGTTTGCGCTTCCACGATCTCAGACACAGCGCCGCGACGCTTCTGCTCGCTCAGGGCGTCTCCCCGAAGTACATTTCGCAGATGCTCGGACACACGCAAGTCGCGTTCACCATGCAGACCTACGCCCACGTGATCAAGGAAGCTCAGCAGCAGTCCGCCGACAAGATGGACGCCGTTCTAAACCCGGTGGCTCCCCAAGTGGCTCCCCCGGAGGCTTCGGTCACTATCAATTAAGCAGTAACTCTTTTAGTTTGATGGTGCGCCCGGCACGACTCGAACGTGCGACCTTCTGGTTCGTAGCCAGACGCTCTATCCAACTGAGCTACGGGCGCATTACGGGGTAGGACTAAAATCGATTCTACCATGGCCGCCCGCTTAGCCGTGGATTTTTAACAGCGCGCAGCGCCCGGCTCATCGCGGACAAATGCTTCCGCACGCGCCATCGCCTTCTCCAGTTCGCGATTCTTTTTGAGGAACGCCACCGTCGCGGGAATACTGGGCGCGCAGTTTCGCAGCCTCCATGCGCGTTAGCCTGCCTGGATTCGCCCTTCACGATCGAGCTCCAGCCGGCGCCCGCGCCACACCACTGAATTGCCGAAGAGCCCCGCCACCCACACCGCGAATCCGAATAAATCCCGCGCCGGCGCCAGCCACCACAGGTACAGCACGTCGCGGCTGCGCAGCACTCCCCAACCCGCAGCGAAGGCCATCGCCAGCCTCAGTCCCAGCAGCGCCGCCGCCAAGTCCCAGCGCCCGCACAGCGCGCAAACCACCGCCCACAACGTCGCGGTCGTGATCGGCAATCCCAAATATCCGCCGAACCGCGACACGCGGATGGTGCGCGCCCAACGCACCTGATGCGCCCATACCTGCCGCCACCCGCCCGACAGATGCGTCTCCACCACCACATCGCTCAACACGCACTTCAACCCCAGCGCGTGAATCCGGTGCCCTAGTTGATAATCGTCCGCCAGATAATCCGCCACCGCGGCGAAGCCCCCGATGCGCTCCAGATCCTCGCGCCGGAAAGCCAGTGTCGACCCCATCGCGAACTCGTCCACGCCCACTAGCCGCGCTACTAACGCCGACGGCGCAAAGTCGGTTGCCACTCCCAAGCCTTCAAAGCGCGCGGCCAACGTGTCACCCACGGGGCGATACAAACATGTCACCAGCCCCACCCGCCGGTCCGCAAGCGGCGCCGTCACCCGCGTCAGATAATCCGGTTCGACACGAATATCGGCATCGTTCACCACTAGTATCGGATGCTTCGCCTCCGCGGCCAGATCCATCAGCACCCCGACCTTGCCGTTAGCCGCCTGCGTGTGGCTCTCGACCACGCGCACCCGGTAAAACTCGCGCAACACCGGCAGTCCAGGATCGTTCGGCTGGCTCACGCCGCACAGGAATTCGTATTCCCCCTGCAGCACGGTGTGCGACCGAATCGCCTCGCGAAACCCCGGGTCCAAACCGCGCACCGGCTTCAACACCGATACCGGCCCCACGCCCTTCGCCGCCTTAGCGCGCCCGCGAAACACACATGCCAGGATCGCCAGTATCTGGTAGGCAGCGGCAATCGCGGCTATCGTTAGAAGGATCACTCGGCAGCAGGTTCACTCGGCCAGTAAAATCACGCCCAGCGCCACCAGACAGACTCCCCACCAGCGCCGCGCATCCACGCTTTCTTTAAGAATCAAGCGCGCCAAAATCGTCTCAAAAACGATGGTCGCCGCCGACGCCGGCACAGCAAAGCTAAGATCGGCGGTCTCTACCAATTTAATGAAGGCGAAAAACGAAAGCGCCATGAAGAACACCGACAGAATCACAAACTTTTTAGTCGCGAGCGTAGCCAGCAAACGCCCCAATCCGCGCGGATGAAACTCCCGCACCTCGCCATGCCGCTTCATTTCGAAGCTCGACAGCAGATCGCCCAGCACCGTGCAGCCCACCACAATGCTCAGCAAAACCCAGGAGCCGCTCACGGCCTCTCCCGCCGCGCTTGCGTGTGCGACCCCATGCCCACCAGCACCGTCCCGGCCACGATCAGCAGCGTTCCGCTCCATCGCGCCATCGTGATATGCTCGCCCAGGAAAAAGTGCCCCATCAGCGCATTCGCCACATACCCTAGCGACGTCACCGGCAGCACGTAACTCAAATCCGCCCAGCTGAGCAGCACCATGCGCGACAGCAGCCACAAGATCAGCAGCGCAATCCCCAGCGCCACCCAAGGGGTGAAAATTGCCAGCAACATGTGTAGCGCCGAATCGGCAGGCACAGCCAGCCCGCGCATCCCGCGAGCAATAAAAAAATTCCCCAGCGTATTACTCAGGATGACGATCGCGGCGAACAGCCGCGTCTTCCACTCCAGGCCTGCGGGCGGCATTCGACTCAAGCCGTTGCGCGCTTCACGCCCGGTCTTGCGCCGCGGCCTTGCTCAGCAGGTTGGCTTTGTGATCGATAACGTACTGCTTGCGTGTCTTGCGCAGAGCCATGTATTCCTTGGCTTCTTTGTAGAGCCGCTTGCGCTCCGGCCCGTCGAACATGGCCTTGCGTACGATGCGCCATGCGGTTTTGGGGCGGAAGTAATACTCGTCGTAGAACCGCGCCACCCACTCCATCATCTCGCCTTCATCCAGAATGCCCGGGTAAATCACCTGCGGCAACTGATGCCCGCCGGCGTCCGACATACCGATCTTGACCAGCGCGTTCTCTTTCGCGAACCCGTAAAACTCAGTCCCCGGATAAGCGTGCGCGATCGATACCTGAATGGTTTCCGCATCCACGCGTTTCGCGAAATCGATGGTGTTGCGCAGCGTGTCGCGAGTTTCGCCCGGCAGCCCCACGATGAAATCCGCGTGAATGGTCAAACCCAGCTTGTGGCAATTTTCGGTAAAGCGCAGCGCCATATCGACGGTGGCGCCCTTCTTGATGTTGCGGAGAATCTGTTCGTCGCCGCTCTCATAGCCCACGATCAGCAGCCGGCATCCCGCTTCCCTCATGGCCTTGAGCGTTTCGTAATCGGTGGTCACGCGCGAAGTGCAGGACCACGTAAACTTCAGCTTCTTCAACTCCGCGCACAGCTCAATCGTCCGCGCCTTACGGTAATTGAAAGTGTCATCGTCAAAGAAAATTTCCTTGAGCCCCGGGAAATTCTCCAGCACGTAGCGGCACTCATTCGCGATATCCTGCACCGACCGCAATCTCCAGCGATGCCCCGAATGCGTCTGCGGCCACAAACAGAACGTGCACTGCGCCGGACACCCGCGCGAAGTGTAAAACGAAACATACGGGTTCAACAGAAACGGAACGTTATATTTGCGGAAGTTTAAGTCGCGGTGATAAGTCTTACTGGCCCACGGCAGCTCGTCCAGATTCTCAATGTAAGGAGCCTCCGGATTATGCACATTCACGCCGTTGGCGCGATAGCTCACCCCCGGCAACTCCGACAGCGGGGTCCCCTTGGCGTAATTCGCGATCTGATAATCGAACTCCCGGCGCACAATGAAGTCGATGGCCTTGGTTGAATTCAAAACTTTATCCGGCTCAATCGTTACCGGCGGCCCCACAAACACCACTTCCAGCTTGGAGTTCGAATCCTTCATCATCTCCGCGATCTTCACGTCCACGTGAAAACCGGGCGACGAGGTGAATAGCACCAGCAGCTCGAAATCCTTCGCCATCGCCACCGTCTGTTCAATCGAAACTCCATGCGGCGGCGCATCCAGCACCTTGCTGTTTTCGAGCATCCCGGCCGGATAGCACAGCCACACCGGATACCAATAAGATTCGATCTCTCGCGTAGAAGGCCAGCGCGACCCCGCGCCGCCATCGAATCCTTCAAACGAGGGTGGATTTAAGAATAGCGTTCTCTTCGGCAAAGCTTGCAAATCTCCTTATAATTCCGGCCCGTCGGCCGCTCCGGGCGTCCCCGGCATGTGGATGGGTTCAGGCGCAGTCGACACGTCCCAAGTGTGGGCTTCCGGAGCCGGCGCCGCCGCGGCCGTGCCGGAGCCATCGTCCTCGGCGGCCTCATCCTCGGCATGATCCCTGCTGAAGTTGCTAAAACTAATCTCCAGTTCGGCGCGTCCCACGATACGGGTGTCGACAGTGCTCTGAATATGCAGGGGGTACGCCACCCCGTTGCGAATTTCGTACTCCCTCACAAACGCAATTTTCTTCAAGAACAACGAGGGCGTCTTCACGAACTGTCCCTCTTCCCGCAGCGGCATGCCGGTCGCGGCATCGATCCAGATCTCGCCTTTGAACAGCCCCACGGCCTTCTTCTTCGGAGTCACTTGCAGAATCAATATCGTAACGTTGTTCTGGACAATGCGCCCCGCATAGCGGAACTTGTAGTTAGCCGGTGTGATCGCAATCGTCCCGTTCTCGCGGGCCGCGCTCTCCGCCGCCAGGTACCGCGTGATCACTTCCTGCTTAACGGTATTGTCCCCGGAGAATCCCAAAGCCTTGTAAGTGATTAATCCCAGCCGCGAAATCTTGCGCAGAGCCCTCAGCTTGCCATGTTTTTCCAGCTTAGGAAGTTTGGCGTCGATGTCCACTTCCATCTGCAGCCCGCGCAAGCTGTTTTGCTGCAATTGGGTAGCGTCTACGTACTTATCGATGATTGCCAGCCGGGTGTCGGCCTCGTATTCGTTGGATGCCGCGTAAACTAGGCCGCCCGAAAGTACTGTTACGTACAGGCAACCGGCTAGAGCGGCGGTGAGGAGTCGCAAACGAGTTATCCTTTCCGGGGCTGACGTGGCACGCTGTGTCTATATTGTAACAGGAACCCCGAGGCGTTGAGTCCGCCGGGATTCCTCAACCCCAGCGCAGCCGCCCCCGCGGCGTAGGTGGGGCGCCCGGACTCGATCCGCAAAAAAACACCCAGTTGCCTCATGCTCGTCAATAAATCGGCCTTTCCCCCGGCGGCCGCGTCTTCCAGCGCCGGTGAATCCACAACCACTGCTCGGGATGTCTACGGATCGCCGCTTCCAAGCGAGCGTGCACGCGCTGCGTATCCTCCAACACGTCACCGGTCATTTCCACGGCGGGCTCGAAATGCAAAACATAGCGCTGTTCTTTGTCCGACCACAGCGCATATCCCGGAACCACGGCGGCGCCGCTGCGATGCGCCAGTTTCACGAAAGCACTCCCGGCGCAGGCTTTTACCCCGAAGAAATCGATGAACACGCCTTGCTCCGGCGTGGTGTTCTGATCGACCAGCACTCCCACGGCGTCGCCGGCCGTCAGCGCCCGCAAGATTCCACGCGCCGCGTCTTTCTTGGCGATGGCCCGGTTGCCGGAAAGTTCGCGTAGCCGCTCCACCAGCGCGTCGATACGGGCGTTGTCGATCGGCCGCACGACGATGTGCATCGGCGCCGTCATATAGGCGTGGGCGAAGGCGCTCATCTCCCAATTACCGAAGTGACCCGTGGCCACCAGCACGCCTTTCCCCAAGCGATGCGCCTGCTGAAAATTTTCCAAGCCCTCATAGCGAATCAGTTGGTGAACGTTCTCGCGCGTGATGCGCGGAAAGCGCGCGAAGTTCACGACCAGTCTCGCGATCGAATCGAACACACCGGTAGTGATGCGCTCGCGCCCCGCGAACCCGGCCATCTCCAGGTTCTTAAGCGCCGTGCGGCGGAGGCGAGGCAGCGCCAAGTCGAGCAGCCGCACATAGAAACGAGCCAGCGCGTGCGCTGTCGCCAGCGGAGTGGAGGACAAGGTCCCCAGCACGAAGCGCGCCAGCCAGTATTCCACTGTCTTCACGCCGCCTCACTCAATCCAACCGCCGCCGAGAACCATATCGCCGGAATAGAAGACCGCGCCCTGGCCCGGCGTCACCGCGCGCTGCGGCTGGTCGAAGCGAACTTCGATGCGCGCTCCCTCGCCGGCTGGATGCAGCGTGGCCGCCGCCGCGGCGTGCTTATTGCGAATCTTGACCTGGGCCAGCAGAGGAGCCGTGGGTGCGGCAATCGAAATCCAGTTGACGTCCTTGACGCCCATCGAGGAGCGCAGCAAATCGTCATTGCGGCCGACGATCACGCGCTTGGCGGCGGGCTCTGTCGCGATCACATAGAGCGGTTCGGCCGCGGCCACGCCCAGCCCGCGCCGCTGGCCCACCGTGAAACGATGCACGCCGGCATGCTCACCCACCACGCGTCCGTCGGCAGTCACGATTTCGCCTTGCGTTGCCGTGGGCGCGATGCCCTGCTCCTTGAAGTAGCTATCGATGAAACCGGCGTAATCGCCGTTGGGAACGAAACAAATTTCCTGGCTGTCGGGCTTGGCGGCAGTGGGAATACCCAACTCGCGCGCCAGCTCGCGCACCTGGGACTTCTCCATTCCACCGAGCGGAAAGCGCGTGCGGGCGAGCTGCTCCTGCTTGAGGCCGCACAAAAAATAGGTCTGATCCTTGGCGCGGTCGACGCTGCGGCGCAGCTCCCAGCGCCCGCTCTCGCCGTTCCAATCGATGCGCGCGTAGTGCCCGGTGGCGATTTGGCGCGCGCCGATGCCCTCCGCCATTTCGAGGAATTGATCGAACTTGATGAAGTTGTTACACAGTGTGCAGGGGATGGGCGTCCGTCCCGCCAGGTATTCGTCGATGAATGGCTTGACCACCTGGGTTTCAAACCGCTGTTCGAAATTCACGACGTAATACGGTATACCCAAGATCTGCGCCACGTGGCGCGCGTCGTAAACATCGTCCAGCGAACAACAGCGCCCGCTGGCGCCTTCGGCCGCGACCTCCGGCAGACGCTTCTGATTCCACAGCTGCATGGTCATGCCAATGACGCGCTCGCCCGCGCGGTTCAGCATCCCCGCCACCACCGAGCTATCCACGCCGCCGGACATGGCCACTGCAATTGTCTGCTCAGACATAAGC
>JALYIB010000006.1 GCA_030775965.1 Acidobacteriota bacterium
CGCGGAAGAAGCGTTTGAGCTGAAACACGCTGTCAAGGTTGCGCGCGCCGATCTCGGTGCGCAGGGCGTGGCGGAAGACGTGGGTGGAGGCGGCGTCGATCTGGTCGTCGTAGCCCCCGGCGTTAATGGCGGCGAGCACGGTGAACAGGGCTTCATTACCGTCGAGCTGGTTCTGGGTGTCGTTGCCGATGGCGCGGCGGATGGGCGGTTTGGACGGCTGCGGCTTTTGTCCCTGCGGCCAGGCCGGCAGCGCGACGGCCCACAGAGTGAGACACAAATAGGAAGTGCGGGGCAAAGCGTTAATTAATCCCCCAGTATACTCAGCGCGGCTTCGAGTTCGCCCAGGGCGTGGGGGTCGCGGGAGGCGGCGATGCCGCGGCGGTAGAAATCGCGCGCGTCGTCGATACGGCCCATTTTCTCGAGCGTCTGGCCCCCATGATAGTAAGCCGCCGAGTAAGCCGGATCGGTCTGAAGAACGGCTTCGAATTCCGGAATCGCGCGCGCCCATTCGCCTGTGTTGACGTACTCCATCGCTAATCCGTAACGGGCAAGTTTGCTCGACGGGTCCTGGGCAAGAATTTGTTCCAGAAGCTGGATGCGGGGGGTCACTTATCTGTTAGGATACCGCTTTGGCTTGTCCCTATTTCAAACCGTTGCGGCGCTTGGATGCCGGAGGCTGGGAGCCGGCGCCTCGCCTGCCGCTGGGCGCTGCCTGGGCGGGCCAGTGCACGGCGGGAAGCGCATGGGAGCCCGCGGAGGGGCTGCAACGGGAAACCTGTAACTGCGGTTACGCGCGGGGACGCTGCGCGCATTTTCCCGATGACGCGGGGGCGGATGCGGTGCGGTTTTCGATGGCTGGGGAGCGCCTGATTTATATTTTCGAGAAGGAACATGCGCCCGTGGAGCATGGGGAAGTGGGCGCAACGGAGATGCGCGAGCCCCTGGCGAGCCTGGCGCGGGCGTTCCGCGAAAGTTATGGCAGGGCGACGGCTGGTCGGGCGGCGGCGGCGGACGAAGCGGACTGATTCGGGGCGCTGGCGCCCGCCAACGAAATCCCTTTTTGAATGTGGCGGGTGTGGGCGCAGATGCTAGCGCCGGGAGGATCGAGACTGCTCGTTACGGACATCGGGTACGACTCGCTGCCGTGGCGGAAGGCCCGCGGCAGGAGCGTACCCGGTGGGATTCACAACCTACCTCAGGGCGAGCGGCACGCCGATTTCGACGCCGATGATTTCGCCTGAGATCACCATTTCCACGCGCCGGTTCTGCTGGCGGCCGGTGGCGGTGTCGTTGGTTGCGATGGGCTGCGTCTTGCCGAAGCCTCTTGTCGATACGGAACCGGGCTGCATGCCTTGCTGCGTCAGATAATCGCGCACCGAGGCGCCGCGCTGTTCGGAAAGATTTTGATTATAGTCGTCTCCGCCGACGTTATCGGTGTGGCCTTCGACAGCCAAGCGCAGTCCGGGGTGTCCCGAGACGATGCCGGCTACTTTCGCCAGTTTCTCGCGGGCTTCCGGGCGGAGCGAGAACTTGGCGGTGTCGAAGAGAACGTCGGAAAGGTTCACAATCAAACCGCGGGCGGTGTCGCGGGTTTGCAGAATCGCGTTGAACTGCAGCAAGAGTTTGGCTCGCAGTTCGGCTTTGTCCGTCTCGGCTTGCGAGCGATCGCGGGCGGCGCGATCGAGATCGGTTTGGGCGGCCGCTAGTTTCGCGTCGCTCTCCTGTTTCAAGCGGTCTGCTTCGGAGAGCGCGGAGGCGCGCTGGGCTTCGTTGTCGCGCTTGAGGCGGCCGGCTTCGTCGAGGGCAGCTACGCGCTGGAGGTCGTTGTCGCGGCGCAAGCGTTCGGCTTCGGCACGGGCTTCGGCCGATTGGGCATCGTTGGCCGTCTTGAGGCGGCCGGCTTCGTCGAGAGCGGCTGCGCGCTGGAGGTCGTTGTCGCGGCGCGAGCGTTCGGCTTCGGCCGATTGGGCCTCGTTGAGCGTCTTGAGGCGTTCGGCTTCGTTGAGGGCGGCTGCGCGCTGGAGGTCGTTATCCCGGCGCAAGCTCTCGGCTTCGGCGCGGGCGTCGGCCGATTGCGCGTCGTTGGCCGACTTCAGGCGGGCGGCTTCGTTTTCCGCGCGCAGGCGCGCTTCGGCGGCTTCGCGGGTGACGCGGGTGGTTTCTAGTTCCGCGGCCGTGCGCCCGTTTTCGGCGCTGGCCTGGCGGTCGGCGCCGGCCTGGCGTTCCAGGGCCAAGAGGTCGTCGTCCTGGCGCTTGACCGCAATCGCGCGAGCGTCTTCGGCGGTCTGCACGGCGTGGCGCGCCGTCATGGTGACGGGCTTGGCGCCAGCGTTGCGAGCGCGGTAGGTCTCGGCCTGTTGCAGGTCGGCTTCGGCTTTCTTGAAAGTTTCCGTGGCGAAGCGGTCCGCGCCGCTGGTCCGGGCGATCTGGATGGCGTTGCGCGCTTCATAGAGTTCGAGCGGCATCTTGCGGTTGACGCGCAAGTCGAGGACATTCGCGAGATGCTCATACTGGCCGCGCTCGAGCAGTTCGTACTTGGCGTCGATCAGCTCGATTTTCCCAAGGGTATCGGCGCGGACGATGTTCTCCATCACCACCACATCGCTGGGACGCGACACGGCGAAGTAGGGCTCGGCCGTGACGACCAGGCCGAACGCTTGTAGTTCGGTGGTCACGTCCAGCTTGCCGCTGGTTCCGCTGCGCAGGATTTCGCCCAGGTTGGAGGTGCGGCCCTCCGGCGTGATGGCCCACAATACGTAGGTGAGATACTCGGCGCCGAACTGAGTGGCTTCCGGAAGATTGCGGAATTCCACCTCGATTTCCATATAGCCTTTTTTGCTTTCGACTTTGGCCTCGCCATGAGCGGCGGGCAGCAGCGCGGTCCCGGCGAAGTCGATCTTAGTGGATCCGCTGCGGTTGCGGTAGCTGATGGCTTTGGTGGTGCGTTCGGTCACGGTGACGCGGTAGATGGGGGTAAGGCCCGCGGCAGTGCGGTCTGAATTTTCGCGCCGCTCCTGATTTTCGCGCCGCTGCTGGGCGGGGGTCTGCGCGGACAAGATTCCGCACGTCATCAATAATACAGCTAGTGATTGTTTCATAAAGAGTTTTAGTCCAATCTGTGTTTTTCTTCGAGCGGCGAGTAGCGGTTTAGAACTCGAACCAGTTTTGCGGCCGCGGGAGGCATGCGGCGGCGGCTGCTGACGATAGCGCGATTCTCCAGGCGCTGGCCGTAGATATTGGCGTTGTCATCGAGGTCCTGGCGCAGGGTCGCTCCTTCGAGGGCGACTCCGGCGAACAGACCCTGGGTGCGCGACCACGACAGAATATCGGCGTGCATCTGCGCGTCGGTCTGCGCGGTTGCCGTGCGTCCGACGGGGCCGGCGGCGACGGAGCCTTCGGCGCCGAGCGTGAATTTGCTCGCGAGCAGTTTATCGGCTCCGCGCTCATTCATCACCAGCATGATCAGGTCGGTCGAAGACGCTCCGATTTGGAAGCCGACACTGCCGCCTTCGATGCGGACGGTGGCCGGCGCGGACCAGCCCGGTCCCACTTTGCTGCGGCACGAGAGATATCCCTTGCCGTATTTCGCGCCCACGATGAAGCCCGCGGTCTTGAGATCGGGAACGATCACGATGCAGTAGGCGTGTTCGATCAGACCCTGTGGTATGCCTTTATCGGGAGCCGCCATGATCTCCGTGAAGACTACCGTGGCGTCGTTCAAGCGCTTGCTTGGCTCGGCATCCTTGGCCAGCAGCGGAGCGATCGCCGCGGCTGCTAGCAGAAACAGTCGTGTTGCTTCACCCGTTTTCATGTTTGTTCTAGGGCACGTGCCACGCCGATTGCTGGCACGTTGCAAAGGCGGGGAATTCTGGTTGTGAAGCCCAACCACCGATGGTCATTTGACCGTCTGCGGTCAGATCAGGCGGCTTCGGCTTGCGACGGTTCGCCGGCGCTGTCGTTGGACGCGCTGTCGTTGGACGCGCTGTTGTTGGACGCGCCCTCGTCGGCCGTGCCCTCGCGGTCGGCACGCTCCTGGCAGGCGATGCAGCGGGCCGCCCAGGGGACCGCGTTCAGCCGTTTCAAGTTGATTTCCTCTTCGCAATCCAGGCACGTCCCGAAGCTGCCTTCGCCGACGCGGCGCAGCGCGGCGCGAGTCTCGCGCAGGCCGGACGACTCGCGCGCCAGCGTGCCCAAAGCCAGCTCCCGCTCGACGGCGTGCTGGATCTGGTCAAGCGCGTCCGCGCTGGTTTCGATAGCCGCCGCTTCGCGGTTGCGGATGAGTCCCTCGAGTTCGCTCGCGCGCGCCGTTAGTGTGGTCTTGAACTTCTTCAATTCGAGCTTGGTCATGATGACTTCCTGTTACGGCTGGTGGGTAACCAGATGGCGCAGCACAACAAAATGGCTGACGGAATATCCCAGGGCGGCGCCCAGGAAAATGTCGGACGGAAAATGGGCCTGCACGTTCAAGCGCGACAAGCCTACCACACCGGCGAGTCCGTAGGCGGCCCAAGGTACCCAGCGATGCGACCGGTAGCGTTCCGCAAACACGGTGGCAACGGAAAAGGCGGCGACGGTATGGCCCGAGGGAAAACTGCCGAAGCCTCCGAGGCCGCGGTTGGGATTCTGGAACCAGCTATCGGAAAAGTTGCCGTTGGGGCCAATTTGGCCTGGCGTCAAGCGGCGGTCGATGTCTTTGAGAGCGATGGTGACCAGTTCGGCGTCGACCACGGCCTCGCCCGCGAGCAACGCGGTGTTGCTGCTGTAGGAATCGTGATCGAGCAGACCGGCAACGTAAAACGTGACGGGCACGGCGGCGAGGAAGAGTCCGGTGCTGGTGCCGCTGAGGACGTGGCCGATGCCATGCACCGCTGGATTCTGCTGGTAGGAGGCGCGCTGGAAGAAGGGGGTATCGGTGGGGTCGAGGGCAATCAGTCCTGCGGTGACCCCGATAACGGCGAGAGTAGGTTTCCAGTTCTTACCTTCCGCGGCATGAACGGGGAATAGCCAGATCGGCTTCTGATCCGCGGCGATGCGGCGCAGCAGCAGCTTGGGCGTGAGCAACGCTTCTTCGGCTGCCGGGCCGGAGATGCTGGCTTCCTCTCCGGTAACGGCCTGGGCCCGCGAACGGCCCGCCCACAGCACAACTGCGAGGAAAAGCAGCGTCGCCCGACGGTACTTCATTGCGTCGCCGCCGTCTGCCGCTGGAGTTGCTCGAGCTCGGTGCGCTGCTCCATTACCTTCTCCCAGGCGGCGGAGGCTTTGGCTGTCGCCGGGGCGGGCGGGGGCTTGCGATCTTTATAATAATCGAGCAGGTTGCGGCGGAGATCGGCCGATACACCCACGAATTTGCGGTCTGCTAGCTTGTCAAGGAGCTTGTCGTAGGCCAAATCGGCGCCCACATACTTGCCGGCTTCAGTGGGCACGCCGATGTCGATGTTTTCATTCGCGACCAGCTCCAGGTGCTTGGCCGCAACGTCCGCCAGAAGGGCGCGATAGCTGTCGACGGTGGCGTTGAAACTGGCCATGAACATCTTTTCTACCTCCGGCGTGGGCGCTTTGAACGCCAGGCCCTTAAACGGGCCGGACTTGGGAACCACGCGCAGGAACCAGGAGACCAGGCGCGTCTTGAATCCCGGGTGTTGATACATTTTCCCGTAGTCTTTTTCGTAGCTGGAGCGCGAGAGATTGTAGAGGAATTTTTTCCTGGTAACGCCCGGTATTTCCTTGATGAAGGTGTCTTTTTTGAGCTCCCAGGCTACTTTAGTCATGGCGGGAATAACGGTGCTGGTGCTATAGCGGTAGGTTCCCAGCGCCAGGTCCAGGCTTTTGAAGATGTCTTTCATTTCGATGCCATAGGTGTCCGCAAAGGCGCGCTCGAGTACCGGTTTACTCACTTTGAAGCCGATGAACTTGCGGAATTGGTCGTTGGGGTAGCGGCCTTGCGCCACTTGCAGCACGTCGAAACCGAACTCTGTCCGGAGGTGGGAAAGGGGATTATCCCAATAGGTCACGGTCTTGCCAAACCTGCGGCGCAGCTTGGGGTAAAGCATCGGCACGGCGACGTTGGTCCCCAGGGGGTGGCCGTTGTTATCGGCCGCGTAATGCGCCAGGGCTCCCAGGGCAAAAGCGTATTCATTCAAGTCCTCGGATTCACGGATGAGCGCAACCACGAAATCACCGCTGCGAACGTAGTGCGTCAAATTGCTGAAGAGTTTGCTGCTGAAGGGGTAATAGCCCATGTCCTGGATGATGCAGCCGCCGTAGACATAGGCGTGGGCTTCTTCCATTTCCTCCGGCGTAGACATCGGAAATCGCGCCAACAGCATTTTCTGAAGGGAGGCGTCCCACAGAGTGTCGACGATGGCTTCGTGCGTGAGCACCGAATAGCCGTAGAAAACCGAGGTCGAAAGCAGCAGCAGCGCGGTCACGCGTGTGGCGCGCGGAATACGAAACTGGAGCGACGTAATCATTTATCGGACGGACGAAACGGCGCTGCTAGCGCGGGCCACGACTTCACTTACCTGGTATCTCACATCCCGCGAAAGCATGGTGTGCCGCCCCAGAAAGCGCACATCGGCGGTCGACTCCGACGCGGTTTGCAGCCACATTCCCTCGACCTCGCCGTAGACCAGCGCGATACGCGCATCGCGCAGCCACCAGGAGGGCGCCTTGCCCGGCGCACCTTCCGTGCGGCGCAGCAGATACGTGAGCGCATCCACCCAAATTTGCCCGCGCAGCAAGATCTTATCGCTGCGCAGAGGAAGAATTTCCAGAACGTAGCAGGGTTGGCCGTTCAGTTCCTCCTGGCGCAGGAAGCGAAAATCGTAGTTGGCCGCGGTCATATCGGTTGCGTTGTTATTTTGCGCGATCGCGGTTTCATGCTCCAGCATCTGACGAACGATTCGCTCCCCCAAGCCGATGCCGCTGGATTTTTGGATGGCAAACTTCTTGAATGCCGGGGGCACGAAGCTGACATCCGCGATTACTTCGGAGCGGGTCTGTTTTTCGGCGCCCAGCAGGCGGTAATTGCGCGTGACGCTATAGGGCCGCAGGTGCATCTGGTTATCGGACCGCGCCTGAGCCATGCGCGCAAGGATCACTTCGAGCGCGGGAACTTTAGTTTGAGCGGAGCCTACCGCCAACCCCCACCCGGCAAATCCTAGCACGACCAGGAGCGGCATTCTGGTAACAATTACCATAAAGCGCTGGTCTCGTTAAAGAACAGGCGACCGGCCTTGAATAATGCGAATCAGCACGCAAACGATGGCCAGCATCAGCAAAATGTGAATGAAACCGGATAAGGTGTAAGCCGTAGCGATCCCCAATGCCCACAAGACAAACAGAATGACAGCTATGGTCCAAAGCATCGATCGAATCTCCTTTGCCAACGCAAATCGATGCACGCGGCGGGCCATTCGCGAGAAAGCTGGAATTTCAACCGGCACATTACAAGCGATGGCTGCCAATAGTCAAATGACCGCCCCTGGTCATCCTTATTAGTGCGACTTTAAGGCTTGCGCCGGAAGACTTTTTTCTTGACGTCGGGCCAGAATTCAGCGCCGAAATTGGTCAGGAAATCGAAGCCGATTTGGGTGGTGCCTTGGGTCAAATCGAGGGCCACCGTGTTGACGCGGTCGGGATACCACTGGTTTGAGATATAGGTGGCTCCATAGGCGCTGCCGAAGCGCCACCAGGAGAAGGTCTCGCCGCCGGCGTCGGTGCGCGTCAGAATGGTTCCGCGGAAAGCATGCTTGGTGCGGCGCCAGAAGCCGTTGTCGTCGGCTCGGTAATAGCGCGGATCTTCATGCAGCGTGGCGTCGAGCGCGAAGCTCAGGGTATTGCGTACGCCCGCATAGGCCAGTTCCGAGCCCAGGCGTTTGCCGTAACCTGACGCGCCTTGTCCCCACTCTCTGGGGAAGTCGATGCCCTGCAGAAAACCGGTATAGGCGGCGGCCCCGGCCAAGGACGTTGGGCTGTAGGCGAGGGAGGCGTGAAAACTCAGTTTGCTTTGCCAGGTGCCGGGATCGGGCGCCTGCGCCGCGCCGGCGCCGGCAAACAGCAGACCGAGCGTACTGGCCAGCAGCAGGCGGCCGGCTGCTTGAGAACCGCCCACGGACGGTGTTACAAAGGGCCAGCGGCGCAGGAACATGTTTGTGCCTATGTGCACGGCATTGGCCGTCCGTGGCGCTCGAGCCGAGGGCCCTTGAGCTTGGCCGTTCACGTGCGAACACAATCCTAGAGTGGAAGGGATGACCATGCGATTCTTTACTGCAGCCGGTACCGCCGCGCTCTTTCTGACGATCGGAACGATTCTACCAGTCTACGCGCAAAACGAGGAAAATAAACAAGGCGAGAAGCAGGGCGGGCGCCCGGCTCCGCAGCAGCATGCCGAACGGCCTCAGCAGCCGGAACGAGCGCAGCAGC
>JALYIB010000007.1 GCA_030775965.1 Acidobacteriota bacterium
CAAATCGAAGACATCCCCGACAACGACCCCATCTTCCACACCATCTACGATCTGCAGGACCGCTTCCAAGTCCCCGGCGCCCAATTCATCGAGACCGGCCTGACCTACGAAGCCGGCGCCAGCGGCATGCAGCCCCACTGGCGCTGCATCCGCGATAAAAACGGGCGCATCATGGTTGCGATTTGCCACAACATGGATCTGGGGGATGCCTGGGAGCATTCCGACAACCCGATGTATCCCGAGAAGTACGCATCGCTCGCGTACCGCATTGGGATGAATTATTTTATTTACGATTTGACGCATTGATACGGCGACCCTAGGAAAACATGGCAGAGTTCAGTCCAGCAGTGGAAATCGGAAAGATCTCTGGACTAGTTCAAGAATTCATTCAGCATGTGCTGTATGACGAAGAACCGCTCTTCATTATCGACGAGGCCAAAATTTGGGACGTCTCAACGTCGACCCCGCAAGTGTTGATCAAGCGCTGTTCCGACTACTATGGCATTCCGGTCTCTCTCGAAGATCTTAATCAACCCCTGTGGAAACTTTTGCCGCTGCTCAGCAAAAAGGCGTGCCGGCTTAGAGACGGAATAGGGTTCGATCTGCGTCGTGTCCACTAACCGGACAGCCCTCACCTGTAAGCGTCCTTGCGATTCTTGACCGTCTGAATACGAAGTTGCTCGCCTTTTTCGGTGTAGCGTACGCGATAGTCGCCGACACGGAGGCGTTTGTCACCCTCTTGGCCTCGCAGCATCTTCACTCGCCCTGCTCCGCTTTCTGCTAGGCGGTGGATCGCGGTTAAAATATTCATTGCGATCTGCTGCGGGATCGCCCGGAGGTCCGCCTTCGCCTCGTCGGAAAAGGCGATTCGCTTCAGGCCGGTTCCTTGTAGTTGCGAACCTGCTCCATCGTGAAGCCGAGCTCCGCCACGACATCCTCGAACGGAATGCCTTTGTTGGTCTTGAACCACTCTTTGGCGCGGGCGACGGCTTGTTCTTCCTCTTCGCTTATTTCCTCGTCCTCGAACTCGGGGTCGACGATAGTCTGGAGCAAGCCGACCAAAGCCGAAATCTGCGCTTCCGGCAAGCATTCAATCAGCTCGTGGGCGCGCTGGCGCGCAGCCGGAGTGGCTGGTTCCCCTTGCGTTTGCTGGCGTTCCTGAGTGACTTCACTGGACATGAGAAAAAGCCTCACAACCATTCTACTCCGCCCGCGCATTCACTCATTCGGCAGTCGCCCGCTCCCAACCCCTGTGCTATCCTGAAGCCGATTCTCAAAGAGCCCGAATGCGTCTGCGCTCGTTTCTTTTGCTTGTTTTATGTGCGATCACCGGCTGGGGCGTGCTGCGGGCGCAACGACCCTTCAAAGATTACCCGGGCCTCGAGTACGAGAACTTTCCGCTCCCTCCTGACTGGCAGCAATCGACCGAATGGACCCGCGCCCGCCTGCGCTACCCGTCGTTCTTGGCGCCCCACGGAGTCCCCGACGGCAACCGCCGCTGGACCATCGATTATCCGCGCTCCGACCGCCACTTGCTGCAAGGCATCCGCCGCCTGACCCGCATCGACACGCGCTCCGTGGAACAAATTGTCGATCTCGACGGCGAAGACGACGTCTACAACTGGCCCTCGCTCTACGCCGTTGAAGTCGGCTATTGGAATCTGACCGACCAGCAAGCCCGCCAATTGCGCGAGTTCCTGCTGCGCGGCGGTATGCTCATGGTCGACGACTTTCACGGCACCATCGAGTGGAATAACTTCGTCACCGGCATCAACAAAGCCTTTCCCGGCAGAAGTATCGTCGATCTTGATAACAAAGACCCCATCTTCCACGTCATATATGACCTGGACGATCGTTTTCAAGTTCCGGGAATGCAGTACGTCTTTACCAGGTCGTTGTTCGAGTACGACGGCTTTGAAGCGAAATGGCGCGGCATCTACGACGACCAGGGAAGGCTGATGGTGGTCATCTGTCATAATATGGATCTCGGTGACGCCTGGGAGAATTCAGATGACCCCCGCTATCCGGAAAAGTTTGCCTCGTTGGCTTATCGTATCGCCGTGAATTATTGGACTTACGACTTGACGCATTAGGGAGACATGTTCGAACTGCTCTTCAAGTATCCGAAGGCAGTCTTCTCGCGCGGCACCTTCGTGCTGCTGGGAGGCTGGCCGGTATGGCTGCTGGTGGTCGCGATCCTGGCGGCGGCGGCAGGGCTGGGATACTTGGTGTGGACCCGCACTGGCGGACGTATGGCCGGGGCCAAATCAGCGATCGTCTGGCTGTTCCAAACGCTGCTTGCCGCCGTGCTCCTGACCATGCTGTGGCATCCCGCGCTGAGCGTCGCCACACTGCGTCCGCAACAGAATATAGTCGCGGTGGTGGTCGACGATTCGGCCAGCATGGCGCAGGCCGATGAAGCCGGCGGAGCCACTCGGCGGGCGGCCGCGGAGAGCGTCCTTAACTCCGGATTGCTCAATGCTTTAAGGGATAAATTTCAGGTACGACTTTATCGCTTGGGCGATCACCTCGAGCGCTTCGATAAGCTCGACCAGCTCACCTCCGCCATCCCCGCCACCCACATCGGCGAGGGATTGAAGCAAGTGATTGCCGATGCCGCCAGCCTCCCCATAGGAGCCGTGGTTCTGGCCAGCGACGGCGCCGACAATTCCGGAGGCGTCGATCTCGAAACGATTTCGGAAATTCGCCGCCAGCGCATTCCGATCCACACCATTGGATTCGGCAAAGAACACGCCACCCACGATGTCGAAATCAGCGACGTTCAAGTGCCCGCCCGCGCTCTTCCGGATTCGCGCCTCTCGGCGATCGTAAGCTTTCATCAGAACGGTTACTCGGGCGAAAAGGCCAAGCTCACCGTCAAGGAAGGCGGCAAGATCCTGGCGCAGCAAATGGTCACGCTTAAGAAGGACGGCCAGGAGCAAAGCCAAACGCTGCTGTTCAACGCCGGCACCGCGGGCGTGAAATCCGTCGAGACTTCCATTGAGCCGCTCGCCGGCGAAGAAAGCACCAAAAACAATTTAGTGACGCGCCTGGTGAACGTCGACGCGCGCAAGCCGCGCATCCTTTATCTGGAAGGCGAGCCGCGTTGGGAGTTCAAATTCCTGCGCCGCGCCGTGGAAGACGACCGGACGATTGATCTGGTGACGATTCTCCGCACCACGCAGAACAAAATTTACCGCCAAGGCCTGGCGAATCCCGATGAACTAAAGGACGGGTTCCCTACCAAAGTGGAAGAACTGTTCGCGTTCGACGGCATCATCCTGGGCAGCGTTGACGCGCCTTACTTAACCCCCGGTCAGCAAACACTTTTAAAAGACTTCGTCGATCGCCGCGGCGGCGGGCTTCTTTTCCTCGGCGGCAAGGACGCTCTCGCCGACGGCGGCTGGAAGCAATCCTCCGACGTCGAACTACTGCCGACGATTCTTCCCGACCGCAAAAACACCTTCGTCCGCGTCGGCGCGACTGTGGAATTGACCGCACCCGGCCGCGACAGCCTGATCACGCGCCTGGAAGAAGACCCCGCCAAGAACGTCGAGCGTTGGCAGAAGCTTCCCTATGTAATGAACTTCCAGGATGCCGGCCAGCCCAAGCCGGGAGCCGTGGTTTTAGTGGACGCCAAACCCACCACCGGCGGACGCGTTCCCCTCTTGATCACGCAGAATTTCGGCCGTGGCCGCACCGCGATTTTCGCGACGGGCGGAAGCTGGCGCTGGCAGATGCTGCAGCCGCTCGCCGACAAGAGCCACGAAATGTTCTACCAGCAATTGCTGCGCTGGCTGGTGTCCGACACACCGCGTAAAGTCACCACGTCGACGCCCCAGCAGTTAATCTCCGACGACGCGCACGTGAGCCTGCGCGCTGAAGTGCGCGACCGCACCTATCTGCCCGCTTCCGACGCCAAAGCCGAAGCCCACATCCTAGGACCGGACGGCATTGCCGAATCCATCGAAATGCGGCCCGATCCCATCGAGTCCGGCGTCTACACCGCCGATTGGACCACGCCCAAACCGGGGTCGTATTTAGTCGAGGTAACCGCCTCGCGCGGCACCGAAGAACTGGGCCGCGACACCATGACCTTCCGCCGCGAGGACGGCGTCGCTGAGAATTTCCGCATGCAGCAGAATCGCGAACTGCTGGAAAAATTGTCGTCTGAAACCGGGGGCCGCTACTACACGCCGCAAGATGCGCAAAAATTGGGTAAGGACGTCAGCTACTCGGAAGCCGGCATTACCGTGCGCGAGACTCGCGACTTGTGGGACATGCCCATCGTCTTCCTGGTGCTGCTGGGCCTGCGCGCGGGAGAATGGCTGCTGCGCAGAAAGTGGGGTGTGATTTGAAGACGCTGTCTTACGCCGCCGCGCTACTGCTTACCGCCAGCGCCCTACGAGCCGAAACCTATTATTTCACCATCGCCGGCCTGGGCGGCGAACAGGAATACGAACAACGCTTCAGCGGCTGGGCCGCGGATCTCGACAAAATTTTCAAGAGCGAACCCGGCTCGCAGGTAACTACCATGTCCGGCCCGCAGGCCACGCGCGCGAACATTCAGGCGAAGCTGGGCGACTTGGCGAAGCAAACCAAGCCCGACGATCGCCTGGTGCTGCTGTTGATCGGCCACGGCAGCTACGACGAGTCGGATTATAAATTCAACATCCCCGGTCCCGACATCACCGCCGCTGAACTCGCGTCGCTGCTCGACAAAATTCCCGCCCAGCAAGCCATCATCGACATGACCAGCGCCAGCGGCGGCGCCATTCCCGTTCTGCAAAAACCCAAGCGCGTCCTGATCACCGCCACCAAAGCCGGCACCGAGAAAAACGCCACCGTCTTCCCGCGCTACTTCATAGAAGGCCTGCGCGACCCCGCCGCCGACGCCGACAAGAACGAAGTGATCACGGTCCTTGAAGCCTTCCGCTACGCCGAAGCGAAAACCGCCAAGTTCTATGACGAACTGAAGCGCCTCTCCACCGAGCATCCTTTAATAGAGGATCTGGGCAAAGGCGAAGGCGTGAAAGCGCCGTCGGTTGAAAACGGCGAAGGCATGATCGCGGGCAGGTTCGCGCTACTGCACACCGGTTCGGCCGTCGCCATGGCCAAGGATCCCGAAAAGCTAAAGCTGCTCAAGGAAAAAGAAGGCATCGAGGAGAAGATCGACGAACTGAAATACCGCAAGGCGTCGATGGCCGTGGCGGAGTATCGCCAGGAGTTAACCAAATTGTTAGTCGAGCTCGCCAAGACCCAGGAGGCGCTCGACAAATGAAATACCTGCTGTCCTTGGTTTTCCTGTCGTTGCCTGCGCTAGCGCAAGTCCCGGCCACGCCTGCGGACGTTCTGCCTTGCGAAGCTCTGCGCCACAAAGGCGATCCGAACGCCCGCGCCTGCTATCAACGTCTGACTCGCGCCCTCGACCCTGCCGTGCAGGCCGAAGGCTTCTGGGGCATGGGCGATTACCGCTCCGCCAACGACGCTTTCCGCGCCGCGCTGAAACTCCGCGACAAAGATCCCGCGCCCCGCGTGCGCTGGGGCCGCATGTATCTGGATCACTGGCAAGCCTCCGAGGCGCAGGACCTGTTCCAGGAAGCCATCAAGATCAAAGAAGACTACGCTCCCGCGCTGCTGGGCATGGCGCTGGTATCCGGCGAACAGTTCGAAGGCCAGGCCATCAGCTTCGCCGAGAAGGCCCTGAAGGCCGATCCCAAGGCTTACGAAGCTTACGAAGCGATCGCGCGCGTGCACCTCGAGGACGGCAATCCTCCGAAAGCCGCCGAGGCCGCCCACAAGGCGCTCGACATTTATCCGGAAGCGCTCGACGCCATGGCCGTGCTCGGCACTATCGACCTCCTCGATGACAAAGGCACGTCCTCCTGGATGACGAAGGTCCTCGAAATCAATCCGCATTACGGCAACGCCTACGCCATCGCCGGACACTTTTTCATCATCAACCGCCGCTACGAAGAGGGCATCGCGCAATACCGTAAGGCGCTCGAACTCGATCCCGCCTTGAACAGCGCGCGCTCCGAGATCGGCGTCAACCTGATGCGCCTGGGCCAGGAAGAGGAAGCCCGCAAGCAACTCGAACAAGCCTACAACGCCGGCTATCAAAATCCGGAGACCGTGAACTCGCTGCGCCTGCTCGATAGCTACAAGAATTACGACACCTTCCGCACCCCCACCACCATCCTGCGCCTGAACAAAAAAGAATCCGCGCTGCTCGATCCCTATTTCCAAGCCGAATTCGACCGCGCGCTCGCCACTTACGAAAAGAAATACCACTACAAACTCACGCGACCCGTGCAGATCGAAGCCTATCCCAATCACGATGACTTCGCGGTCCGCACGCTCGGCATGCCCGGACTGGGTGCGTTAGGCGTCACCTTCGGCTACGTCGTCGCCATGGATTCCCCCAGCGCGCGCCCGCCCGGCCAGTGGCATTGGGCCAGCACGATGTGGCACGAACTGAGTCACGTTTACGCGCTGGAGATGACCAACCACCGCGTGCCCCGCTGGTTCACGGAAGGCCTCGCGGTGTACGAAGAAACCGCCGCCGCGCCGGATTGGGGCGATCGCCTGGACCCCGGCGCCATTAACGCCATCAAAGGCAAAAAACTTCTGCCCGTCGCCGATCTGGATCGCGGCTTCATGCACCCGACCTACAGCGAGCAAGTCACCGTGTCGTATTTCCAAGGCGGCAAGATCTGTAGCTACATCGCGCAAGAGTGGGGCTACGATAAGCTGATCGCGATGCTCCACGACTTTGGCGACAAGCTGTCCACCCCCGCAGTGATCGAAAAAGAACTGCACATGAAGCCCGAGGAGTTCGACCAAAAATTCCTGGCCTGGCTCGAGCCGCAAACCCAAAAGACCGTCGACAATTTCGACGAATGGCGCAAACGCGTCCGCACGCTCTCCGGCCTCATTAAGGACAAGAAGTGGGACGACGCCATCAAGGAAGGCGAAGCCATCCGCGACATGTACACGGAGTACGTGGAAAAAGGCAACGTCTATGAATTCCTGTCGCAGGCGTGGCTCGCCAAAGGCGACAAACTCAAAGCCATGGCGGAGCTGGAGCGTTACTCCAAAGTAGGCGGGCGCGATCCTGAAACTCTCAAGCAGCTTTCCGAGCTTCTTCTGGAACAAGGCCGCAAGAAAGACGCCGCCGCCGTGCTCGAGCGCCTGAACTTGATCTATCTGGCCGACGAAGAGGCGCACAGCCGGCTGGGCGCCATCAGTCTCGATCTCGGCAACGCCAAGGTCGCCGCCCGCGAGTATCAAGCCGTGTTAACGCTGAAGCCGACCGACCCCGCCGCCGCGCACCTGGGACTCGCCGTCGCCTACAAAATGGAAAATCGCATCGACGACGCCCGCG
>JALYIB010000008.1 GCA_030775965.1 Acidobacteriota bacterium
GGCGGATGCGGTGGGGGCTTCGGGGAAGCTTCCAGGGGCCGGATCCGTGGTGTTTTTGGTGGCGCGCTACCTGCTGATCGCGGGGGCGGTGTATGCTACCATATACGTTTTACGAAGCAGTCCGGCGGTCCTGATTATGGGGCTGCTGGTTTCGTTCTTCGCGGTTGTGCTTGAACTTTTGTTTGGGCTCAGCCTCTCCAAGTAAGACAAAATTCATATGGAAAACGAGCTGGGGCTGACAGCCCTGTTCAATCAGTACCTTGCCGGTCCGGGGAATGCTTTGCGGCACCTGATCGGCTTGCCGGGACCGACGGAGCGGCCGTGGGACAACTCCGTTGTCATGGAAATCCTGGTGGTGGCGCTGCTGGTGGTTACGGTGGCGATCCTGCGGTCGCAATTGTCGGTGGATAAGCCGGGGAAGCTGCAGCATATTTTTGAGATGCTGCATGAGTTTTTCACGACCACCGTGCACGAAGTGGGCATTCATCACAGCGAGAAATACATTCCCTTCATTGGGACGCTGTTCATTTTTATTTTGAGCATGAACCTCATTGGCATCGTGCCGGCGTTTGAATCGCCGACCATGTCCCCGTGGGTGCCCGCGGGCCTGGCGATCGTCACCTTTATTTACTTCAATGCGGCAGGCTTTGCGGCGCAGGGCATCAAGTATTTGGCGCACTTCGCGGGGCCCGTGCGGTTTCCGCATCCGGCGGCCAATATTGCGATTATTCTTTTTATGCTGCCGATCGAAACGGCTAGCGTGTTTATCCGGCCGCTCTCGCTCACGGTTCGTCTTTACGGCAACATGTTTGCGGGCGAGCAGGTGACTAGCGTTTTCTTGAGCCTCACTAAGATCGTGATTCCGGTGATTTTCATGGGACTGCACGTGTTTGTGGCTTTGGTGCAGACTTACGTGTTCTTTTTGCTCGCGACCATTTATATTGCTGGTGCTACCGCGCATGAGGGCGAGGCGGCGGCGGATACGATTTAATTCGGCATTTTCACCCGTCAAGTGTGAGCCACCGACCCCCCAGGGCGGAGCGGAACCACCTCCTTGGCGGAATTTCATAGAAGGAGTTACAGCATGAGCACTTTGAAGGTATTGGGATTGATGGCACTGTTCCTGTTGGTTGCGGCCAATCCGGTGTTGGCTCAAGGCACTGGCGGGTCAGGTGTCGGAACGGGCGAGCTGCGGTTTGTGGGCGCGGCGCTCGGCATGGCTATCGCTTCGGGATTGTGCGGGCTGGGCCAAGGCAAGGCGGTTGCGGCCTCGGCTGAGGCTGTGGCGCGGAATCCAGGGGCGCGCGCGGGCATTCAGACGCTGCTGGTGCTGGGTCTGGCGTTCATCGAATCGCTGGCGATTTTCACGTTGTTGATCATCTTCGTCAAATAGTCATTTCCCCTGTGCGGGCGGGTATTTGAACTCGCCCCGCAGCGGTCCTCTCATGTTTAAACTGCACGGTATTCTTCCTCCTATCGCTACTCCGTTCGACCATCGTGGTGAGCTTTACAAGGTGAAGCTGCAGCACAATGTCGAGAAATGGAATCGCACGGGGCTCACCGGCTACGTAGTCTGCGGGTCCACGGGCGAGAGCGTTTATTTAACCACTGAAGAAAAGCTGCTGATGTGGGAATGGGTGGCGGAATACGCTGGCCCCGACAAAGTTCTGTTGTGCGGGACCGGCATGGAGAGCGTGCGCGAGACTGTGGCCCTTACCAATGCCGCCGCCGAACGCGGGTACAAGGCTGCCATGGTGCGGACGCCGCATTACTACAAGAATCTGGTGCACAAGATGGACACCCAGATCTTGTACTTTCGCGCGGTGGCGGACCAGACCAAGATTCCACTGATGATTTATAACTGGCCGCAGGTGACGGGGGTCGATATCTCGGCGGAAGCGGTGGCGGTGCTGTCGCAGCATCCGAATATTTTTGCGATTAAAGAGAGCTCGGGGAATCTGGAGAAGTGCATCCAGATGATCCAGGATGTGAAGCCGGGGTTTCAGGTGTTGACCGGCTCCGCGCCCATTCTTGCGCCGTCCTTGGCGATAGGGTGCGCGGGAGCGGTGCTGGCGTTCGCCAACGTGGCGCCGTTCGCTGCCGTGAGCATTTGGGAAGCGAGCCGGTCACGCGAAACCGCCGCCGCGATGGACTGGCAGAAGCGGATTCTTCGTGCGGCGCAGTTGGTGACGGTGAAATACGGCGTCCCGGGGTTGAAGTACGCGATGGATTTAAACGGCTATTACGGCGGTCCGGCGCGGCTGCCGCTGACGGCGATCGGGCCTG
>JALYIB010000009.1 GCA_030775965.1 Acidobacteriota bacterium
GTTGCTGACGGCCGCCGCGGCCAGAGATAAACAGCATGTCGCTGCCGGTTTTAGGGTTCACTTTGGGCGAGACTTCAATCGCGCGCACGTTGGATATTCGGCGGAAATTGCCGCCATCTGTACTGGCGGCGCAAATTTGCACCCAGCCGTTGAGGGCGGTGGCGAACAGGAGCTGTTTGCCGTCGGGAGTGAACTCGGGGGTCTCGACCACGGAGGAAACCGGGTTGTAGAACGGCATGCGCCGTCCACTCTGGACGGAGTGCACGCGGATTTGCGGATTGCCGCCGGCGTAAGTGGTGAAGGCGAACAATTTGCCGTCGGGCGATACAGCCGGCATGCTGGAGGTCGAGTTGTACTGCGTCAGGCGCTGCTGGTGCGAGCCGTCATAATCCATGGACCAGATTTCTTTGGCGCCGCTGCGGTCTGAAACGAAAAAGATCTTGGTGCCGGCGAGGCTTTTGGCGCCGAATTGCTGCAAAATATCGGCCGCGAAATCGCGCGCGACTTTCTTCGCCCCGTCCGCATCGAGCGAGCCGAAATAGAGCTTGCCGATCACTTGCGCGCTGGCCACGTCCGGTTGGCCGGTGTTAAAAAGCCATCCGAACAGGACCAGGCGGTTATCCTGCGCGGCGGTGTAGCCAAACGCCAGATAGTTGGCATTCACGGGCGGGCCGGACCAATCCGTCAGCCAGGGGCCGTTGCGCGCAGGGGGCGTTCCGCGGCGTGCGTTGAGGGGAACCGTGGGCGCTTTGAAATCCTGCGGGCGCTGGGGGACTTCGAGGGGGTACACGCTCTTGGCCACCATTTTCAGAATGCCGGCGTTGGAGAGCTCATCCCACAGCGTGGAATTGAAGGTGTCCATGTGGCGCTGCGCGTCACCGGTGCCGCGCATGTCGGCTAGGGCGATGGCGGGACGCTCCGCCGAACTGATTTTTCCGACGATGTCGCCTTGCGCGAATCCCGGTAGCGAGGCGGCCAGGAGGACCCCAACAGGACCCAGGAACTTTGCGATTATTTTCATCTTCATCGTTTCAACTCGAACGTGAATTCAACGTGGGCCGAATCCTTGTCGAATCCCGCAGGGATCGGCGGAAACGGGCTTGCTTCCAGTATGGCGCGTTGCGCGGAATAGTCCAGCGCGGAAATGCTGCTTGGTTGAACAATCCGCAGATTGCGAATGCGGCCGTCGCGCTGGAGATCGAAAGCGGCGATGACGACCGGCGCTGTTTGCACGTGCGCGTCGACGTCGTTGGTGTGCCATTTTTGCGCGACCAGTTGCTGGATCTGCTGCGCATAGCCGGCAAAACGGGTGCCCAAGGTCGTATTGGCGCCGGTACCGATGCGGCCCGAGCCAGCCATCGCGGCGAATAATGGATTTGAAACCTGCGGGGCTTGCTTTGCGAAAACCTGGTTCCGGTCAATCTCTTTAAACGGACGGAATTTTTGGTGTTCGCTCGCGACGTCGGCAAGGCGCTTCTTCTGCTTCATCTTGAGCGCCACTGCGTTGGGCGAAACCTTCTCTTCCTTCTCGCGCTCGATGGGCTTGGCTGGCGCCTGCGGGACCTGCGAATCGGTATCGTTGGCGACCGGATTCTGCTCGCCGGTATGCAGCAACGGAATGGATTTTACGGCTTCAATTCCAATCGCTCCGCCACCGGCGTTCTGCGCACCAAAAGAATCGTGTTGCGAGTTCACCCAACTATAGATGCCCATTCCGGCGAGGAGTGTTACATGCAAAGTGAGCGCGGCGACGAAAGCGCGGTTGAGCGGCTCGGGCTGGTCCCATAGATCGCGAGACCGGAAATCGGGCTGGAGGTCTTGCTCCATCAGCGGCCGGCGTTCTCCTGCGGCTTGGTCACCATCTTGATTCCGATGTGGGCCTGGTCGAGCGTGCTCAGCACTTGCGCGATGGGATCGAACACGGTGGCTTTATCCGCCATTACGTAAACGTTCTTCGAATTCTTAAAGCGCTTGGGCACTTCCGTGGCGATTTGGTTCAGGTTAATGGGCTTCTCGTTGAGATACATCTTGCCGTTGCGCGTGATGCTGATGACGGGGAGTTCCTCATTGGTGTCCTTGACCTGTTTGACTTCGGGGACGTTAATTTCAAGCCCGAACTCCATTACGTGGGCGGTCAGCATGAAGATGATCAGCAGGACCAGCACCACGTCGACCAGCGGCACGATGTTGATTTCCGAGAGCGTGCCGTTACCCGCGCCGAAGCGGCGGCGGCCGAGTCCGCTACGGGCTCCGTTGCCGTTACTTACCGAGAAGGCCATATGAGTCTGCTAGCTCTCAAACATGCGCTCAG
>JALYIB010000010.1 GCA_030775965.1 Acidobacteriota bacterium
CACTGCCGTCGACGATGCCGCGTGAGCTGCCCCCGCCTCCAGAGGCGATTCTGAGCAGCCGGGCTGCGCCGGCGGCCACTACAGTGGCGCTCAAGGAACCGGCTTCTACAAAAGTACCCGCACCGGCCAAGCGCGGCGACCGTTCGTTGATTCGCGCATTGGGCTTGAAGTTGGATCGCGTGGTGATCGACGCGGGTCACGGCGGAAATGACGTCGGCACGCATGGGCCTTCTGGATATTTCGAGAAAGATCTGACGCTCGACGTGGCGCAGCGCCTGGGCGCGCTGATTGAAGAGCGCCTGGGCAGCGACGTGATTTACACCCGCTCCGACGATACCTACGTGGGTCTGGAAGAGCGCACCCGCATCGCGAACCAGCACGAAGCGGATCTGTTTTTGTCGATCCACGCCAACTCCTCGCCGTACCGGGCGGCGGCGGGCGTCGAGACTTACGTGCTGAATTTCACCACCTCGAAGAGCGCCCTCGAACTGGCCGCGCGGGAAAACGCGACTTCCGGCCATTCGATTCACGACCTGCACCAGCTACTCGAAAAGATCGCGCTGAAAGATAAGATCGATGAATCCCGCGAGTTCGCCTCCAAGCTGCAGACCTCGCTGTCCGTAGTTTCGAAAAACAGCACGCAGGGAGCGAAGAATCGGGGCGTGAAAACGGCGCCGTTCGTGGTGCTGATCGGCGCGGCGATGCCCAGCGTGCTGGCTGAGGTCGGATTTCTGACCAACTCAGCAGAGGAAACGCTGTTGCGCAAACCCGAACACCGCCAGAAGATCGCCGAGGCTCTCTATAAAGGGATCGCCGCCTACGCCGACACGCTCAGCCGCGTCGCCGTGGCCAAAAATAAATAGAAAAAAATAGGGACGGAGCCTGATTATGGTTCCAAGTTGGGAAATACCGGTTTGGAACAATAATCAGGCTCCGTCCCTATTTTTTTTGCGTACCAACTTGGCCACTTTTGCGAACTGGGCGGCCAAGCGAAATGTGGGCGAATGGATGATCTTATCCAACGTCTTCGTAAACTGCATCTCGCGCTGGTAGAGGAAACGAATGTAGTGGTCCCGGCGCGCGAACAGCCCCTCCAGTTCGCGAACATCCGCGTCGGTGAGCGTGCGGCCCGGCTGCAGATGCCCCGGCATGGGCCGCTGATAGTAAAAGGTGGCGTGTGAAGGCGCTGCGCCCGCCGCGGGGGCTTCCTTGGTGTAGAAATACACCGCGATCGAGCGGCGCGAAGTGTCTTTCTCCGGCGGCATCTGAATTTTCCGGAAGCCGTGCCAGGAAGCCTCGGTAGTTTCGAAAATTACTGCGCGGTTGGCCAGCGGGACCACCGTCTCGCACTCGGCGTCGAAAGGATCACGCAACAATTCCAGGCATCCGCCCCAAGCTTGCTCCCACTCCGGATTCAGGAACAGAATCAGGTTCAATCGCCGGTGCGTCTGCGTGGCCGGGTGAAAATTAAAATCGACATGGGTGTCGAGTTCTTGTCCTTGCAAGTTCTCATGCGTCCCGCCGCCCACATATTCGGGATCGTAGAGCAAATTGGGAATCCCGGTAATGCGTCCGGTAAGAGCCAAAAACTCCGGATCCTGCATCAGCCGGTCGAAGCGCGCGTAGGCCGGACCGAGGGCGGCGAGATTCGAAAACACCGCCTTACCGGCCACCTCGCCCGATTCATTCAGCGCCTTTTCTCTGTCGAACAGCGGAAACTGCTGCATCAATTCGGCGCAGAAGTTCGCGTCCAGAAACGGCTCGATCACCACGTGGCGGAACGGCTTGGCTTCGGCAAAGTCGCGGCCGAGTCGATCCGCCCGAGCGAGCACTCCAGGATCGAGCACGGAAGTCACGTTGTGGTTCGCATCCTAATCGTCGTTGCGCCGGAAGTCGCATTGGCAGCAATCACTACAGCGCTTGCATTTGTCGCACAGGTGATTGGCGCAAGTGTCTTTGGTGCAGTACACGCAAATCTCAGTCGAGGGTTCGTCGCAAATGTTGCACTGAAAAGTAAGGATCTCGGCCATGGGTCAGGTTCTCTCCCTCATTTCGCGGGTTGCGTGGCGGACGGCGGGGCGGGAAGTTTCGGCGCTGCGGGTGCTGGCCGCGGGCTCAACGAACCACGGCAACGCTGCGCTTCCGTATCGACGATCTTGAACTCTTGCTCCTTGGTCTGCGCCAGGTCGGTGACATATTGCCGGAGCTGATCCCGATTGGCCGAATTGGCCGACACCACGCTCACCAGCAGATCGCCCACCGCCGGATTCTGGTAGCGCCGGACGCCGTCCACCAGCGAATTTACTTGCGATTCCACAGCCTGTAAACGAAACAGAGTTTCGAGCGCCAGTGTCAACTTTTCGGGTTGCTTCCGCAGTGATTGCGCGGCTCCCAATAAATAGCCAACCTCGTTGCGCGCGTTGCGCCATTGCGCGGTGTAGGCGGCGGGCGCTCCCTTGGCTTCCCATTGCTGCGGCGTCAATTGGTCGAGAATCGGCGTCAGGCGTTGCGTCTGCTCGGACAATGAGACCAGGGTCTGCGAAATATCCCACGGAGCGGAAATGCCTTGGGCGTACACTGAGACCGCGAAAGGCATAGGAACAAGAAGCGCCAGGATGTACTTCATACCTAACGCTAGTTTCGCACGGACCCAACAGGTCAGTCTTAATCGCAGCCTTAATCGCAGCCTAAATCGTGGGAGCCGGAGGTGCCGGAGGAGGGGTGGGCGGAGCTGGCGGCGGGGGAACTTTGGTGGTGTCGCCGACGCCGCCGGAGGAACCAGCAGCGCCGCCCGCTCCACCGGAGCTCGGCATACGCGTCGACATCGTCAGGGCTGCGTCCGACATGGAGCGCAGTATGCGCCGCGCCAGATTCCCTTTATCGAAATTGCGGGCGATGGGTTCGTCGCGATACACCCGCAGCGACTCGCCCGGATTCAGAATCTTCGAATTTCCACGCGGCAGCAAGGCATGCTGTACTTCCACTTGCCCGTCTTCCACTTCCACCAATGTGGTTTCGTCGTCGTCGTTCACGGAAATATCGAAGATGGTCCCGCGCACCGATATCACAGCCGTCGGGGTCAATACGCGATTCGGGTTGGGAACGTTGCCCAGGTGCTCAATGTGCACCCGCACCCGGCCCACCAGCACATCCAGGAAGTCGCGCCAGTTGGGAGGGTTCTTGCGGAACACCACGCGCGAGTTGGGGAACACCTCAAAGGTGCTGCCGTCTGAAACCTGTAACAGGGCGTGGCCATCCACCCCTGTGATGATCAAATCCCGAACCTGCACCGAATCGCCCACCGACAAAGCCCAGGGTTGGGTGTCCTTGACGATCGAAACCTGCCCGGTTTGGGTGATGACCTTAGCGGCGTAATTGGTTGTACTGAAAGGAACGAACTGCGCCGAACACACTCCGGCGGCGGCCGCTAGCAGGAGCGGCAGTACCGCCAGTCGATTCAAATGCACCACGCGCAGCATAAATACTATTCGGTCAGTGTAGCACTAAACTCCATAAGCAAGTGGGGGCCCGGCCAGATTTTTACAAGGAATTACCTCTGTAATCAGGAGTTTCGGGGCGCGACTGCCGATAGATAAAGCTACAATGGACAAGTCTGATGTATAAGTTGTCCACAGCACAGTGGCGCTTGGCCACAGTACTGCTTAGTACTTTTCTTGCTAGCCGTGCGGCAAGCCTAGCCGCGCCCCCGCCTGCGCCGGTGGCCGACTGGGGCCACATCGGCGACTTTACCGTGGAACTCGGGCTGGCGGGACCGGCGTCGGGACCGGTGCTACGTGTTTGGTACGGAAATGGCGGAACGCTGTTGGCGCAGACCGAACCGGGCCGGATCTATCAGACTTCTGACCTGGAAATTTGGCAAAGAACCACGACCGCGGCGCCTCCCGCCGTCGTGAATTTTAAAGCGCAGAGTCTTCCCGAAGCGGGCGCACAGGCGCGCGCGCTGGGGGGCGACACGAACCGGGTATACGCGTTCGGAAACTTTGTGTATCGCTCTGACGACGGCGGCGCGCATTGGGAAAACCTGACGGCCTACCGCGGCGCGTCGCTGACTGGCAGCGTAGTGGATCTGGCCGTCGCTCCGGGCAACGTCGATGAGATCGTCACAGGCGGCGCGGCGGGAGTATTTCGTTCTGTCGATGGCGGGCGGTCGTGGATCGGGCTGAATCAAGGCCTGCCGAATCTTCCGGCGACGCGGCTGCTGGACCTTCCGGCAGGCGATCAAGGCGCGCGGATCGCGTTGCGAAACGATGCAGTGGCGGATTGGCCGCCGGGGAATAAAGATGCCTGGCTGCCGGCCAGCAATTCCGACTTAGTCAATGAAACGCAACTGCGCGCGGCGCTTTCCTCGCTGCGCGGCGTCAACGTGACGGCCCTCGCCATCGCGGGCGATTTCATTTATACCGGCATGCAGAACGGCGACGTCAGCGTGTCCGCGAATCGCGGATTGAGCTGGCAGACATTTTCGTCCCCAGGTTCGGGGGCGGTGGAACGTTTCTGGGTGGATTCCCACGATCCGCGCGTGGCCTTGGCGGCACTGGGCGCTGCACCCGGCGATCCGTTTCGCACCAGTGCTCCTGCGCATGTGCTGCACACGATCAACGGAGGCTCCTTCTGGGATAACTTCACCGCCAACCTGCCGGATGCGGCGGTGCACGGGGTTGCAGCGGACCGCGCGAGCGCTGTGCTCTATGCCGCAACCGACACCGGCGTATACATGGCATATGCCGATTTAAACGCTTTGGGTTCAGTCGACGCTTGGACCGCGGTGCCCGGACTTCCCGACGGCGCCGCGATGGACGTGAAGCTCGACGCACAAGCCAATCAGCTGTGGGCCGCGCTCGACGGTTACGGTGTGTATTCGACGCTGGCCCCGCACCGCCTGCGCGATCCCAGCGTCGTCAGCGCCGCGGATATGATCGCGCAGGCGGTGGCGCCAGGTTCGCTGGTGAGTGTCCTCGGTGCGCAGGTGGATAACGTGCGCGCGAGCGGCCTCCTGGCACCGGTGCTGGCGGCGAGCGTCAGTGAATCGCAAATCCAGATTCCGTTCGAAGTGCGCGGCGATACCTTGTCGCTGGCCGCGAGTTTCGCGGGCAATGACGTAAAGCTGCCCTCGCTTCCGCTAGCCGCCACGGCGCCGGTGCTCTTTGTGGCGCGAGACGGCTCACCCATGCTGCTCGACGCCGAGAAGGGCGTGATGCTGGATGCTGCCATGGCGGCGCACACCGGAAC
>JALYIB010000011.1 GCA_030775965.1 Acidobacteriota bacterium
CAATGCCACCACCAGGCCGGTGAGGAACAGGTTGACGACGGCTACCGGGAACATGAAGGTCCAGGCGAAGCGCATCAGTTGGTCGTAGCGGAAGCGCGGAAGAGTGCCGCGAACCCAGATGTAGACGAATAGAACGACCAGCACCTTAGCCGAGAACCAGATGATCGGCATCAGGGGGAGCGCTACCGCCGGAATCAGGAACACGCCGGCTAGGGCGAAGAACGCGACGCCGACGACGGGGAGCGTGAAGCGGTCGAGGGGGCGCGCGGGGCTCATCGCGTGCAGGAAACACAGCACGCCGGCACCGGCCATGACGAGCGATGGGAGAAAGCTCGAACCATATTGCGCAGGGAATGGAGGATGCCAGCCGCCTAGGAAGAGCAGCGTCGCTACGCAGGAAATCGTCACCATGTTGCAGTATTCAGCCATGAAGAACGCTGCGAATTTCATGCTGCCGTATTCGGTGTGGAAACCGGCTACCAGTTCGTTTTCAGCCTCAGGGAGATCGAAAGGCACACGGTTGGTTTCAGCGAAGGCCGCGATGATGAACAGGATGAAGCTGATGATGTTGAAGGGGAACACTTGGAAAATGGTCCACCTGGGGAGAAAGCCGAAGAAGAAGCCGGCTTGGCCGTCGACAATGCCGCGAAAGCTGAGCGTATTGAGCGCCAGCAGCGGGGCGGCAATCGCCATGGCCATCGGCAGTTCGTAGCTGATCATCTGCGCGGAGCTGCGCAGTCCACCTAACAGCGAATATTTATTGTTCGAGGACCAACCCGCGAGCGCTACGCCGTAGACGCCTAGACCGGAGATGCCAAGGATGAAGAGGACTCCGATATTGAGATCCGTCAACTGCATTGGCGTTCTAATCGCTGGAATATGGATTGGGCCAAGATTGATCGCAGGCAGGCTGAGTTCGGTTCCAAACGGGATCACCGCGATAGGGATCAGCGAAAACATCACCGCTATGAACGGCGCGATAAACCAAAAAACTTTGTTCACGTGGGAAGGCATCATGTCTTCCTTGGTGATCAGCTTGATGACGTCGGCGAGCGGTTGCAGCAGGCCATGCGGACCCACGCGGCGCGGGCCGACGCGCAATTGGATGTGCGCCAGCACCTTGCGTTCGAGCCATTGCAGGTAGGCCAGGGCCGTCAGCAGGACGAACGCCACCACGGCGGCTTTGACGATACTCACTATGAAAAAAGTCATCTTCGCCTATTGCCCCTGCCCGCTGTAAAGCTTGCCTGGAGATTCCATAACCTTGTTGAGTATTTCGGAGTAGGGAGTGAGCGAGCCCGAAGTGAAGAGCGTGTCGCCGGAAGATTGAATCGCGCCGGGCAACGCGGCAACGCGCCCGTTAAGAGGCATGGTGGGCACCGGGCCGATGGCCAGCAGCGAGGGCGAAACTCCGTAGCCGTGCACGGTCTTGCGGATTTCTTCGAATACTTTATCGGGGAGCCAGATGCCTAAGTTCAAACCCATCTCCTTAGCGATCTGTCCGAAGATTTCGAGATCGGTTTTGGTGCCCATCACTTTGATCGCTTGCTTTAAGCGCTGCACTTCACCGCAGACGTTGGTCACGGTGCCGTTCTTCTCGTAGGCGGACGCTGCGGGGAGAACGATGTCAGCTTGCTTGGCGGTGTCGGTCATGAAGAGGTCTTGGACCACCACGAATGCGTTCTTCGATGCGAGGAAACCGGCCTTCAAGGGATTTGCGCCGACTACCCAGAGCACGTTTAAGTCGGTCGCGGCCAGCATCTGTTCACGAGACATTCCGCCGTCGCGCGGGAGCACGCCCATATCGAAGGCGCCGCGCGAGTTGGAATAATCGACCAGGCAAATGTACTTGACGGGGATGCCGAGAGAATCGCCAAAAGCTACTAGCTTTCGCAGAGCATCGCCCTGGACGGAGTCACCAAAGACGATGACGAGGTCGCCCTCCGCCTTCAGCTTGTCGCGCAGAGATTCGACGCCGGCCACTTCCCCGCCCTTCTGGACACGGACGCTCGCGACCGCCTGATTATCTTCGCGCACTGGACCCGACGTCACCGCATAAACGTGCGCGTTGTGGTGGCGGAAATTGGCGCGGGCCTGAAACGAGAGGAACGGGTGCTGCTGCGCCAGATCGGCGCCTACGACTAAGACCGCTTTGGCCGAGTACACGTCATCGGTGGTAGCTAACGCTCCGGTCTTGCCGGAGAGGGAGTCGAAGAAAGTTGCTAGATCGCCGGTGCGATGGTGATCGATGTTGTTGGTGCCCAGGCCTTGCCGCGCGAACTTCGCTAGAAAGAAATTTTCTTCGTTGGTGGTGTGATTGGAGCCGATCACACCGAACTTGCCGCGCCGCGCTTTTACTTCGCTGAACTTGGTGGAGACAACTTCGAGCGCTTGCGACCACGAAATTGGCTCGAAGCCTTTTTCGGTCCGCATCATGGGCGATTGCAGGCGCTCGGGGTGTTTGGTGAAGTCGAAGGCGTAGCGGCCCTTCACGCACAGGAATTCGTTATTGATGCCGCTGCGGTCGCGGTTGTTGCCGCGGATGATTTCGTCGTTGCGGACGCCCAAAGTGGTTTTGCAGCCATCGGCGCAGTGGGTGCAAATGGTGCCGACATGCTCCATTTCCCAAGGCCGGGTCTGATAACGATAAGGTCCGCTGGTGAGCGCGCCTACCGGGCAGATGTCGATGCAGGCGCCGCATTCATCGCACTCTAGATGATCCCCGTTATTGGGGATGATCTCGGAAATCGCGCCGCGATTACCCACGCCAAGAGCTCCCACGCCCATGCCTTCGTTGCAGGCGCGCACGCAGCGGTAGCAAAGAATGCAGCGCGGGGCGTCGAAGTACACGACGGGGCTCCACTGCTTTTCATCGACGTGAAGTTTGCGCTCGACGAAACGGCTCTCGCCCGCGCCGTAGGCGAACACCATGTCCTGTAGTTCGCACTCGCCTCCCTTGTCGCACACCGGGCAGTCGAGCGGATGGTTGGTCAGCAGGAATTCGAGCGTACCCTTCCGGGCTTTCTTCACGACGTCGGAATCGGTGCGCACCACCATGCCCTCGGCGACCGGCGTGGTGCAGCCCACTTGCAGCTTGGGAGTCTTCTCGATTTCGACCAGGCACATGCGACAGGCGGCCTGCAGCGTGTAGTCTTCGTGATAGCAGAAAGCCGGCACTTCGATGCCGTTCTGGCGCGCCACTTCGATCAGCAGCTTGCCCTTTTCCGCTTGGATTTCTTTTCCGTCGATGGTCAGCTTTACGAGTTCAGCCACGATTTATACCATTACCTCTTGCCGCGCCAGATACATCTCGAAATCTTCGGTGAATTTCTCGACAATGGAAATAGTCGGCAGCGCCGCGGCATCGCCCAGCGCGCAGAACGTACGGCCCAGCATGTTTTTCGATAGCTCGCCCAGCAGCGAAATGTCTTCGCGGCGGCCTTGGCCTTCGTAGAATCGCTGCAGAATTTTCTTGAGCCAGGTTGTGCCTTCGCGGCAAGGGATACACCAGCCGCAGCTCTCGTGCGCGTAGAATCTCATGATGCGGAGAGCGAAGCGGACCATGTCGGTGGTCTCATCGAGCACCACCATGCCGCCCGAGCCCAACATGCTGCCGACTTTCGCGAGCGTGTCGTAGTCCATCGGGATGTCACACTCGTCAGCCTTTAGAATCGGGCACGACGATCCTCCCGGCACCACAGCTTTCAGTTTCTTTCCGCCCGGAATGCCCCCGGCGATTTCGTAAATTGCCTTCAACATGGGGAAGCCTAACGGCAGCTCGTAAACGCCGGGCTTGTTCACGTGTCCGGAGATACAGACCAGCCGCGTGCCACCGTTCTTGGGAGTCCCCAGATCGGCGAAGGCTTTGCCGCCGTCGCGAATGATCGCGGGGACAGCGCTGAAGGTCTCGACATTATTCAGCAGCGTCGGTAGTGCCCAGGCGCCGGCGACCGCAGGGAATGGAGGTTTCATGCGCGGAACACCGCGCTTGCCCTCTAGCGAATCGAGCAATGCCGTTTCTTCGCCGCACTCGTAGGCGCCTGCTCCGCTGTGGGTGCACAGATCGAACTCGAAACCGGTGCCGGCGACGTTCTTTCCTAAATAACCTTTGGCGTACGCTTCGTCGATGGCGCGATCCATCTTCTCGATCAGGTAGCGGTATTCGCCGCGTATATAGAGGTAGCCTTTGTGCGCATCGACGGCCAGGCCCGCGATCAGAATGCCTTCGATCAACTGGTGTGGGTCGTATTCCATCAACAGGCGATCTTTGCAGGTGCCCGGCTCGCTCTCATCCGCGTTGATCACAATCACGCGCGGCTTGGGCGAAGTGCGCGGGACGAAGCTCCACTTGAGTCCGGTCGGAAATCCAGCGCCGCCGCGGCCGCGCAGGCTCGATGTTTTCACTTCCTCGACGATGGCCTCCGGCGTCATCTCCTTGGCTTTGAGAAACGCTTTGTAGCCGTCGTTCTTCAGATAAACATCGAGTGTCTCGGAGCCTTCGGTGGCAAAATTCTTGCTGACGATGCGGGTCTCCAGCGGGCTCGGTTGGTTAAAAAGTTGCTTCGCCATTACTGCGCTTTCCTCAGGCCCGCTTTACGCAGATCGTCGATCAGCTGATCTAGCTTCTCGGGCGTCACGAAATGATGGAAGTCGTAGTTGATTTCAACCGCCGGCGCCCACGAGCACGCTCCCATGCATTCCACTTCTTCTAGCGAAAACAATCCGTCAGCGGAGGTTTCTTTGTGTCCCAAGCCCAACTTTTTCTTGGCGTGTTCGTACAATTCTTCGCCGCCTACCAACTGGCAACTGATGTTGGTGCACACTTGCACGTGAAATTTTCCCTGCGGCTTGCGGTGCAGCATGGAATAGTAGCCCACTACTTCGTCCACCTGCAGCGGCGTCACTTTGCAGCGCCGGGCGATCTCTTCGATCAACTCTTTGGTCACCGCGCCTACCTCATCCTGGCCGTAGATCAGCATCGGCACCACGGCCGAGCGCGTGCGGCCTTCCGGGTAGCGCGTGAGCATTTTCGCGAAACGTTCTTCGAGCTGCGGCGAGAAGGTCATTAGCGGTCGGTATCTCCCAACACGAAATCCATGCTGCCCAGCGAGGCGATGGAGTCAGCGATCAGCGTGCCTTCGAGCAGCGGAGGCAGCGCCATCAAGTTCGCGAAGCTGGGCGTGCGCATGTGCACGCGATAGGGCTTCGAGGTTCCGTCGCTCACGATGTAGTAAGCGATCTCGCCGCGCGGCGATTCGACAGCCTGATACGCCTCGCCCGCGGGCACCCGGAAGCCTTCGGTCACGATCTTGAAATGATAAATAAGCGCTTCCATCTGCGTCTTCATCTTTTCGCGATCCGGCAGGACCACATGCGGAGCGTTGGCCTGGAACGCGCCTTCCGGCATCCCTTCCATGGCTTGCACGATGATGCCGGCGCTCTGCCGCATTTCTTCCAGGCGCACACGGTACCGCGCGTACACATCGTTCTCGGTGCGCGTCGCGACTTTGAAATTAAACTTTTCGTAACTCGAATAGGGTTCGGTCTTGCGGACGTCGAGCGGAATGCCGGCGGCGCGGACCATGGGGC
>JALYIB010000012.1 GCA_030775965.1 Acidobacteriota bacterium
GGTCCAGCCGATGAAGCCCGCCTTAGCGCGGCCGTACAACAGCGCCGTCTTGAAGATGGTTTCCGGGCTCAAGCCCGTGATCTCGGCCACGCGATCCGGAGTATAGGCTTCGAGGAAGCGCTCGAGTTCAGCGAAGCCCGCGGTGTGTTTGTCGACATACTCGCGGTCGATCAAGTTGTAGCGGATGAGAATGTGGGCGATGCCGTTGAGCAGCGCCAAATCCGAGCGCGGCTTCAGAGCCAGATGCAGGTCCGCCATCATGGCCGTTTTCGAAACGCGAGGATCGGCCACGATCAGGGTCTTGTTGCGATTCGCTTCCAGGTATTGGCACAGGATCGGATGGTTATCGGCCAGGTTCGCGCCGATGAGCAGAACCACGTCCGCCTGTTCCATATCCTCGTAAGCGCCGGGAGGGCCGTCGCTGCCGAATGAAAGCTTGTAGCCAGAAACGGCGCTAGCCATGCAGAGCGTGGTATTGCCGTCGTAATTATTGGTGCCCAAGCCGAGCTGCACCAGCTTGCCCAGCGTGTAGAATTCTTCGGTGACTAACTGCCCGGTACTCAGCACGCCTAACGCGGCCGGACCGTAGGCCTTCTGCGCCGCCCGGAAGCGTTCGGCCATCACAGACAAAGCTTCGTCCCAACCGATGCGCATCAACCTGCCGTTATGGCGTAGCAGCGGGTACTGAGCGCGATTCTCCGATTCTAATGTGTAGTGCTCGGAAAGACCCTTGGGGCACAGCTTGCCGCGATTCACCGGGTGCGCGGCGAACGGCCGGGAGGCGACTGCGCGGCCCTCCTTCACGCCGATCTCAATCCCGCAACCAACCGAGCAATAGCCGCATGTGGTGGGCACCCAATGGTCTGGAATCCTTTTGGCCGATGTGTACCCTGTGGACTCATCGCGCGCGAAGCTATATTCTTCTCTCCGATTGTCGAGGCCTAAGGTGCGCTTCCAGTTCATGCCGCTGTCCTTTCTCCGGACGTGAAAGACGCGGCAATGTTCTTGGGGACCACGCTCACGAAGAACAGGTAGCGTCCGAGCCATTCCCCGGCTAGCGCCATGCCAAAAGCTAGGGCGATCATCCACCCGCGTGTCGCAATCAGCGGCAGTAGTACGCCGGCGATGGCCAATACTGCTAAACGGATCAGGAACAAATTTTGAAAACGGCCCGAAAGCAATAGCGACGAGGCCCGCAGTTCAAAAACTTCAGAGCGCGAAAGCCACAGGAACTTGAGCATTTGTGCGATCAATTGCGCGGAAGCACCCGCCACCGCGCCCAGCCGAACCCAGGATGGAATTGCTCCGCCCAGAAGCTGAACCAGCAATATCGCTACAAACAGGGGGCCCAAGAGCAAAGCAGTCGAATAGAATTCGACTAGGGTATAGGGGCTGAACCACGCCGGGCGCGCGCGAACCACATAAATGCGCGCGGAACTGGTGACCCCCGCAAGTCCAGCCAGAGCGGTGCACAAACCCATCACGCTCCGTCCCGGAATATCGAACATCAACATTCCAGCAAACACCGAAGCAGCGCCCGCGAAGAGCGAAAGCGTTAGCACCTCGCGGCTCAGCCACGATCGCCTTAAACCCCTGAGCGCGCGAAATGCATAAATTGGCCGGCCCAGGTGAAGCGTAGAGGCGCCCAGGCTTATACCGGCAAGCGTGAGCGACGCCAGCGCCGTGATCGTCAGTCCCGTACCCCGGCCCAGCATGTCCAGCACCCACAGCACCGCGAATGCGCCCACGGAAAGCTGCGTCAGCACCAGCATGAATACCAGCGGCCAGTGCGGGTGCTCGGGCTCCAGGCGCTGCGTATCCACGCGCCCGGTGCCTGGGGTCAAATTGCCTGGAAGCGTGATACGCGTGGTGGAGATGCTGTCGTCCGCCGAAGGCAGCCCAGGCGCATTCGCCGACAGATAGTCGCGGCGCCAGTCTGCGATATTCACGATTTCAATCGCGATCGCCCCCTCCGGGCAGGCTGCCACGCACGCGGGAGCGTCGCCGTCACCCAGCCGGTTGTGGCACATGTCGCACTTGCCCACGACTCCACGCTCGGCGTTATACTGCGGCACTCCGTAAGAGCAATTCCAAACGCAATACTGGCAACCGATGCAGGTATCGGCGCTGTGCAGTACAACACCAGTCGCCGGGTCCTTCGTATAGGCCTCTACTGGACAGCCGATCAGGCAAGATGGCTCCAGACAGTGATTGCAGCCCATCGACAAGTGATGGCGCTGCGTATGCGGGTAATGCCCGCCTTCCACTTCGCCGACCCGCCGCCAATTGATCGCCGCAGGATTGCCATTCTGTTCGTTACAAGCCACCACGCAGCACTTGCAACCGATGCACTTCGTCATATCGAAGTGAAAACGATACTGCTCGCCAGCCCCCAGAGGGCGCTCTGGCATCAAAGGTTTGGGCTCAAACTCGATTTGTACCAGCGAGCGAACCGCGGTAGAGAGCAAGGCGCTCTCCATCAACGGAAGCTCATCTAGATACACGTGTCCTGTTTCCGCCACGAGGGCTCCTTTGCCGGACTAAGGATCGACACTTGCGCACACGGCAAGGATCGAAGTCTCAAATCAACTTAAGGAATCAGCTCCGCTGGGAGCTTAATTATAGAAAC
>JALYIB010000013.1 GCA_030775965.1 Acidobacteriota bacterium
CATCGGTACCGACCACTGCGGAGTAGACCCGCGCCTGGTTGCCTTGGAGCGTGAAGGCGACGGGGATCAGCGCCGGGCCCGGTCTCGACCTTCAATTGGTTAATCCTTTGCGATTGTAGATTGCCATTATTGCCGTTCGCACACGAAGTCACTTGGCCCGCATGCGGAGTGAGAGGAACGGAGTCTTGTCCACATGTTGATTAATCTCGCCACTTGTATGAAATATCTCGAGTGTATTGCCACTTTTTCGAAAACCGAACACCTCCTTTTGAGTATCGTCCTGGAAATAGTCGAATCTGTTCAGTACCTGATCCGTACCCACCGAATACTGGAACGTGCGATCCGGAAAGGTTGCTGTTCCGTCGTGACCAAAAATGTAATGCCTTCCCTTTTGGTCTAGGTACTCTCCGGCTAACAGAACTTCTCGTGAATACTGCGCAATGTCGCCGACGAATGTGTAAGTCTGCGATAAAAATTTATCGAACCCCAAAACGAGATGATGTGAATCGATAATCTTAAAGGATAAATTAGCAGTAACAAAACCCGCATCGACCAGAGTACCTACGGTGCCATCTGGGTGCAGCAGGAATTCTGCCCCTCCGTCATGGAAATTGAAGATTGTGATCAGCGTCAAACCGGTCTTCTCAAGCCTAGCTATAACGAGCTGCGGAGTGCCGAACGCAAGGGACTTCGAGGGTGAGTGCGTTTCCTCCAAGCCGTCTAAATAATCGTTGCGAACATACTCCCCAGCGATGAGCCTTGGGGTTGCGGGGGAGCGCTTCGCCACCTGGCCTTCGCCCGAACTTACGAGGAGGAACAGCGCGAAGCTCAGCGTAGGCACCCAATTGCTCATTTGCATCCGTCCATTTTATATCGGAACTACTGTGGAGGACCATCTTTGAGGAATGTCTGGTTGGCTGTTCCCAGATGTAGGGCGTGAATGGAAGGGAGGCGCGGCCGAACAGGCCCAAGCCTATCTCATGGCGGCCAACCTTTTGGATCTGCGGGAAGTTAGCGCTAAAGAGAAGGCCTTAGAGTGCCGATCCTTTTCTAAGAGTGCACCAAACCGCACAACTATCCCCTGAGCTAGCCGACGCCGCCGATGTATTAAGCGACCAGCTACGTGTGCATCTGCACCGCTTGGCACTGTTGCTGGAACCGCACGCGGACCAGATCGACCGCAAATTCCTGAGCCGCCTTCGTGCTCTGGCGTTTGAGCCCAAGCAAAGAGCGGCGCTGGCGCAAATCACTCCGGGCGCGGCTTCGCGTATTTTATCGCGAGGGAAAGCGCCACTGCATTTCATCGAACAGGTGGAATACAACGGGCGCCGGCTGGCCAAGCTTAATCTGCCGCCGAGCGCGATTCTGGAGGCTCTGCAGGAATACGATCAGTTGCTGTCGCCGCTCCTGGCAGCGCTGCTGCCGGACGAGCATAACAACTTTCAGTGGGTCCGGGAGCAGTTGCACTTTTGCGTCATTCTGACGCTGAACAACGCGTATTATCAGGTCCGCGAGGCGGAAACAACAGCTTTTTACGAGCTTTTCCGCATCGAGCTGGAATCGCGGAATCTGGAAGAATTGCTGCGGCGGTTCCTGGAATCGCTGGTGCATGTTTGCAAAGCCGACGCCGGGCGCTTGTACCTGCTCAACGAGGATGCCTCGCAGTGGGTGCTGCAGGCCGGGGCTCCGCAAGCGAGCGCGCTGTCCATTCCCAATCGGCCGGGGTTGGTGCGCAAGCTGTCGAAGCTGCGCTACACGGACGGCCATCGCCACTGCGACTATTTGCTTGACGAACAGTGGCACAACCGGTATGCCTCCTGCTGGTCGATTCCGCTGGCAGCGGATGGGCGCACGGCCGGGGTCATGCAGTTCGGCTTCTCGAACTCCTACGAATGGCTGCCGCGGGAACAGGAGCTGCTGGCTGCGGCCGCCGAGCGCTGCCTGATGGCGGCTGAGAAGGCCCGGCTCATGGAAGATTTAGCCCAGCGCGAAGAGCAAGTCCGGCGCCTGGCGGAGCACATGCTGCACGTCGAGGAAATGGAGCGCCGCCGCATCAGCCGCGAGCTGCATGACGAAGCCGGGCAGAGCCTACTGTGCATCCGCCTGCAAATGGAATTGATCGAACAGGCGCTGCCGGAGAGCGAATCCGAGCTGCGGTCTAAGCTGGGCGAGGCTCGCGATCTGACCGAACGGACCATTCTTGAGATGCGGCGTCTGATTTCGGCGCTTAGTCCCGCTGTGCTGGAACAGCTAGGATTAGGCGCGGCTTTGCGCCAGTTGATCAACCGCTTCCAGCGGCTGCATCCGTGCCGGGTGAAGCTGCAGTTGGCGAAGATGGGCGCGCTGCCGCAGCAGACCGAGGTGATTACTTATCGCCTTGTGCAGGAATGCTTTAACAACATCGGCAAGCACGCCAACGCGCGGCATGTAAACATCTCGCTGGTTTCCGCCGATGGATTTCTGAAGCTGGTGGTTGAGGATAACGGCGTCGGGTTCAACGTGGAAGAAGCATTTCAAAAGCGCGAATCCTTCGGGATGGCCGGAATGCGGGAACGGGTGGCCCTTTTGGGGGGCAAGTTCCAGGCGGAAAGCCGCGTGGAAGGACCAAAACGAGGTACAAAGATTTCCATCGAACTGCCGATAGCTAAGTAGGGCGTTCGCTTAACGACGCGGTAGGGAAGATAACGGAGACGGGATAAACATGGCGAAGATTCGAATCATGCTGGCGGACGACCACACTTTGTTCCGTCAAGGGATCCGGACCCTCATTTCCGCGGAAGCGGACATGGAAGTGGTCGGCGAGGCTCCTAATGGCGGCGATGCCGTCGAAAAGGCCAACGAAGTGCGCCCCGACGTGGTGCTCATGGACATCGGCATGCCCGGTCTCAGTAGTTTTGAGGCCACGCGCCAGATCAAGAAGAACCGGCCGGAAACTAAGGTCCTGTTCCTGACCATGTACGACGATGAAGATTATTTGGTCGAAGGCATGGAAGTGGGCGCCAGCGGTTACGTGCTGAAAGACAGCCCCAGTCAACAACTGGTGGCGGCCGTGCGTGACATCTGCCGCGGTGGAAGCTATCTCAGCCCGCGGATGCTGTCGCAGTTGGTGGACGATTTCCGCAGCCGCATCAAATCCGCCAATCGCCTGCCCCGATTTGCCACTTTGACCACGCGCGAACGCGAAGTGCTGAAAATGCTCGCCGAAGGCAACTCGGTCAAAGAAATCGCCTGCGACCTGAACCTGAGCGTGAAGACTGTCGAAGCCCACAAGTTCAACTTGATGCGCAAGCTCGACATCCACAACAAAGCTCAACTGGTGCAGTACGCGATCCAGAAAAAGATCATCAAGATCCCTAACTTAGCGTAAGACTTTCCTCCAGAGGTAATCCTCCGGGCCTCCCGCAAGGGGGGCCTTTTTTTCGTGAAGCTTTCATTCAATGCGGATTTCATCGATCTCCCACCGCTTGGTTCCCGGCTTTTGAACAACACTAAAGTGCAAATCTGTGATTTTGTCGCGAAGTTCTATGGAGCAACCAATAGCTTGCACTTCCGTTAGACCTGACCGCACAACTTTGACGACTTCAAGACACCCTGCGGGTCCGCTCCCCAGGTTCGTCGAAAGAACAAGGTCTTTTGCTTGGCTTTGATACTGCGCAAATTCCGGCGAGTTTTTCCAACGGGAGGAGGCAGTGCGCACCAAGAAAGAAGTGGCTGGATCTTTTGCCAAATCGTCCAAGTATTTTTGCACCAGCCGGACCGGCTCATGCGCCCGTGCGTCCGTCTGGCCCCTGCAGGTTGCATCGATCAGTCCGCCAAGATCCTGTAAGTTCGAGACATTAACCCTCCAGATTGCGCCAATTTGCCAGCAGACTTTATTACGATAATGCGGTTGAAAGAATCTTGGGGCATACTCCAATCTGTAAATATCATTCCCAACGGCGAGTTCAATTCCGCGGACTGGATTTGCACCTTGGCCACCGTTCTCGCCGTAGAGGACACCTGTAACCCACTCGGCGCGGCACCCGCCAGCCGCGAGCGTCGCAAGTATCATCAGACGGGTAGTTCCAGGGAATAGACCGATCACGTTACCTCTTCACTTGACGATTATTTTAGTCCGTCGGTGCTCTGCAGAAATTCGGCGGCTATGTCGGCTACCGGGCGGTGTCTGCCGTCTACTTGATAATTCAGATCCTGCATTTTGCGATCGGTGAATTTGCCGGTGAGCTCTGCTAGGGCGGCGCGCAGACCGGGGATCGCAGCCAGACGGTCCTCGCGGGCGGCGATGCACAACTCATAAGGCGGGAAGGCGTGCTTGTCGTCGTCAAGTACCTTGACGTCGAGTTTCGAGAGCAGACCGTCGGTGGCGTTGGCGGCGATCATGGTCACTTGCCCGTCTTCGAGGGCGCGGTAGAGCAGGCCCAGGTCCATGGTCTTGATGGCGCTCGAGCGCAACGCGTACACCTGCTGCAGCGCTTTCAGTCCGTCGACGCGCTGCTCGAATTCGTAACCGACGCCCAGTGCCCAGGGCTTGGGGACTCTGGCGGCGTTGCTCAGAGTTTCGAGCTTCTTGTCAGAGCCACGCACTACCATGGCGAATCCATTGTCGATACCTAACGAATCGAGCCAGGCCACGTGAAAGCGGCTAGCGTATTCGGCGCGCACCAGCTTCAGGACGGCCGGGGGGTCGGTCTGGATGGGCTCCTTCAAGACGGCTACCAGCGCGGTGCCGGAGTACTCCGGATACAAGTCAATCTCGCCCGCGAGCAACGCTTGATGTGCCAGTAGCGTTCCGCCCAGATTGAGTTTCCGCTCCACTTTTTGGTGCAGGCGGCGCTCCAGATGTTGGGCGATGATTTCGCCCAGCACGACTTGCTCAGTGAAGTTCTTGGACCCGACGCTCAAGGCGCGGCCCTCCTGCGAACGGGAGCATGCGGCCAGCGCCAGCGCGGCGATTACGCACGCGATAATTTTCGTTCTACCCATCCCAATCCTCCATCCGCCGCCAGCGCCATGAGCGCGGCCGGCACTGCTCCGGCTAGAATCTGCGCGGTATCGACGGAAGCTACGCCGCGGAAGATGAA
>JALYIB010000014.1 GCA_030775965.1 Acidobacteriota bacterium
TCGGTAGCCGCGCCGACCTTGATCACCGCAACGCCGCCGGCCAGCTTCGCCAACCGCTCCTGCAGCTTCTCGCGATCGTAATCTGACGACGTGTCTTCCACCTGGGCGCGCAACTGCTTGATGCGGCCTTCGATGTCCTTGGCCTTGCCGGCGCCATCGATGATGGTGGTGTTGTCTTTGTCCACCGTGATGCGCTTGGCCTTGCCCAGGTCTTCCAGTTTTACGCCTTCGAGCTTAATGCCGGTCTCTTCGAAGATGGCCTTGCCGCCCGTGAGAATGGCAATGTCTTCAAGCATGGCCTTGCGGCGATCCCCAAAGCCCGGAGCCTTCACGGCGCAGGCATTCAGCGTGCCACGCAGTTTATTGACCACCAGAGTAGCCAGTGCTTCGCCTTCCACTTCCTCGGCAATCACCAGCAGCGGCTTGCCGCTACGCGCGATCTGCTCCAGCACCGGCAGCAGGTCCTTCATGTTGGAGATTTTCTTCTCGTGGATCAGAATGTACGGATCCTCGAGCACGCACTCCATCCGCTCCGGATCGCTCACGAAGTAGGGCGAGAGATAGCCGCGGTCGAACTGCATGCCTTCCACGGTCTCGAGCTCGGTGACCATGGTCTTCGACTCTTCGACCGTGATGACGCCGTCCTTGCCCACCTTCTTCATCGCTTCCGCAATGGTGTTGCCGATGGTCGCATCGCCGTTGGCCGAGATCGTACCCACCTGGGCGATGGTCTCGTTGGTCTTGGTCTCGATCGAATATTTCTTCACTTCCTCGACCACCGCTTCGACCGCGCGCTCAATGCCGCGCTTCAGTTCCATCGGATTCGCGCCGGCCGCCACGCTCTTCACGCCTTCGCGGAAGATGCACTGCGCCAGAACCGTCGCCGTGGTGGTGCCGTCACCGGCCACGTCAGAGGTCTTCGACGCCACTTCGCGCACCATCTGCGCGCCCATGTTTTCCAGCGGATCCTTGAGCTCCACTTCCTTCGCCACCGTCACGCCGTCTTTCGTGATGGTAGGTCCGCCAAACTTCTTCTCCAGAACCACGTTGCGCCCCTTGGGGCCCAGCGTGACTTTCACTGCATCGGCCAGTTGATTGACGCCGCGAAGAATCGCCTGCCGCGAATTCTCGCTATAAACAATTTGTTTAGCTGCCATAGTTCAGAATCTCCTTTTTACCTAAACCTAAGCCTTGGCCTTATTGGCCCCGCCGTCGAGTACGCCCAATACCTCGTCCTCGCGCATAATCAAATACTCATTGCCATCCAACTTGATGTCGGAGCCCGAGTACTTCCCAAACAGGATGCGATCCCCGGCCTTAACATCCAGCGGAATCAGCTTGCCATCGTCATTGCGCTTGCCCGCGCCGACGGCGATCACTTCGCCTTCCTGCGGCTTCTCTTTGGCCGAATCGGGAATGAACAACCCGCTCGCCGTCTTTTCTGCACTATCCTCAATCCGTTTGACCACAATGCGGTCGTAGAGCGGACGAATTTTCATGGTTCAACCTCCTCTGGAATCACTCAAAATTTGGCTTGCTGTCGTTGCCTGAACTGGACCCGGCTGAGCCGCCTGAGTCCAAGCACTATTATTAGCACACTCAGCCGAGGAGTGACAATAGTTTCTTGTAAGTAATTGATAAAAAACTACAACGGAGGGATGAAAACGTCCACAACCAAACGAACCGGAAACCGACGTGACCGGAACGTTCATCAAGTCTTCCAGGCTGAAATCGGTGAGATCGGACGGCGCCGCGATTCGACCGGGAATAGGAACGGCCTTATCGGTTAGCTGTTAGGGAAGTTTGAAGACCGACGATTTCTGGCGCCCCACCTTTGGAACTCCAGCGCGCTAAGCCGGGACCGCCCATGGCGCCACGCTACGTAAGCCTTTAATAGTCTTTTGCGCTCAAAAGCGCCACGTGACCTTTCCGAAGACACTCCGCTGCACCTCGGTCTGGCCGACTTGAATATCGTAAAACTCCAGATGCCGCGCCTCGAGC
>JALYIB010000015.1 GCA_030775965.1 Acidobacteriota bacterium
GGTCTGGACCGGCCCTGTGCTCGCCGGCGGCAACTTCCCGCGCATGCAAAAGTACACGCAATGGCCCAGTGACTCGCCTAAAAAAGGTACCATGGGCGATCCCGTCTTCGACTACTTCGCGAAAGGCCAAGTGCAATCCGTCAACAACCAGGCCGATGCCGCTATCCCCGCCGGCGTCGCGCTGCTCGATAAAATCGGCAGCCCCGTAATCTTGCTCACGCATTCGCAAGGCGGTGGCATCGGCTTCAACGTCGCCGACGAACGTCCCAAACTCATCGCCGGCATGGTAGCGATCGAACCCGGTGGCCCGCAGATCGGCAACGTCGACACCGCGAAAGTAGCCTACACGCGCGTGAACCCAGGTTCCTGGGGACTCACCCCCATGCCCATGAAATACGACCCGCCCTTCGCCACTCCCGCCGACATCAAGGTTCATCTGGAGCCCTCCGAACGCCCCGGCGACGAAGTCGGCTGCTACCTGCAGGACGAGCCTGTGCACAAGCTCGTCGGTTATCAAAACATGCCCATCCTCTCGCTCTCCGCCGAAGGCACCTATCACCGCGTGTTCGACGTCTGCATCCCCAAGTGGCTAAACCAAGCGGGAGCCAAAGACGACTTCGTGCGCCTCGAAGACGTCGGCATCCGCGGTAACATGCACGAAATGTTTCTAGACCGCAACAGTCAGGACGTGATCAAATTCATCGACACGTGGCTTAACAAAAACGTGAAGTAAGGCGCCCCCAAATGCAAACCAAGTTCTGCGGCGTTGCTCTAGCGCCCGCCGTAGCCATGAGCGCCCAATAAGAAAACTCACGCTCCCGCCGACGTCCTCACCGACTCCATGTCGCGCCTTCCCTTGGCGAAGCGCGCCGGCATGGACGACAACGGCAAGCTGGTCTACGACCTCATCAACCACCTATCCGCACCAGCCCCTTGCCAGGCCACGGCGACGTTTCGTTCTACAGCCCCAAACCCGTCGATCTCCGCGCGGCCTGGAGCAAAACGTCACCCCCGCCGTCTTCGCCAAAACCGTGGAACTCTTTTCGCAAACCGCTGCTGCCAATGAACGAGCTAAACTTGAGATGGCATGAAACAGGGGGCCACTAACGAGCCCGTGATCGTCAACCATGATCAGCCAACCGCTCCCGCCCGCCTCTCTAGACAACAACAGCCTGCTGTATTCGGGCGAATGAAGGGCACCGTGGAAGTCTTAGGTGACCTCGTTGCGTCGACTGGAGAGCGTTGGCACGCAGATAAATATTGAATCGATTCGCTATCGGTCTTCCCATTCGGCAAGTAGTTGTTCCAAGTTCCCGGTTTCATCGGCTATTTGTTGCACATTCTCGCCCCGTGCCGTGTACAGAAAAAACGGGTAAACCGGATAGCGGCTTCCATCCGATTCAGCTTTCGAAAGCGTGCGTTGATTGGCGACCAAGAATCCACGGTACCGGCCGGCTTGAATGACCCCGTACATCACCGCGTCCGGTATCGTCACCGCTGCCATGTGAGTAGCCAGGTCCAAGCGCCAAAGAGCGCCCGAGGTAGCGGTGAAATCGGTCACGAAGTAGACGGCCTGGCCGTCGGTGGACCATCTCGGTAAGCGAAGCGAGGACGAAGGATAGGCCTTGTTATTCCAGCGCACCGGCCCTTGGAAGAGCCGACGCAGCCCTGAACCGTCCGTACCGATCGCCCATATCTCCTTCTCGTTCTCATTCGGTTCTCGAAGAAACACCACCCAGGATTTGTCATGCGACAGGTCTGGTTCTGTATTGACTCCAGACGAGGTCAGTGGCCTTTCCATTCGATTGGTGTCCGTGTAGACGATGTTAATATTCTGCTGGTCTACTCTCGATTTAACGGTCTTCGGACCGCTCTTTTCGGGCGGATAATACGCAAAACGGATAGAGTCTTTTTGCCGCGCTCCCGTTTCAATGAACCGCCCGCCCTGCAATCGATAACTCACACGAATAATACCCCTGGAACAGCAATCACCCTCTTGGCGGTCGCCATCTGCGAAATCTAGAACGAGCAGCCCCTGGCGAATCTTGACGTCCGCCAGTCCACCATATGCTCGCGATCCGCTCTTCAAAACACCGATTGGCACGGCGGTCCCGTTCCACGCTTTGAAAATATAGAGGTAGTGCCAACTGGCGGTTCCTCCGGTTTTGTAGTATAGATCTACCGCCGCTTCATCCTGTCGATCGCCATCCAGGTCCCCGTAAGTCACAGACGATAGTCGAAGGTAGTCGCTATGCGGCGGATCAGTTGGATCGAGAGTAAGGTCCCCGTTCTGCAACCGAACGTGTGACGTGGGCGTTACTTGCAGCCAATTCCAGTTCGACCGACCGCTTGGTGTCACGGGCCTGCCGTATTCGAAGTTCTTGAAATCAACGCCGCGAATGCCCGGTTCGGCCGCGGTAAGCATCAGGGGCGCCGTAAGAAGGAAACTGACCAGCGGCCGAACCATCAGATGCCGGAAATGTTGTACGACGCTCACTTTCGTGAATCCTTCCCCACAAAGTGCGGCAGATCCCCCACCTTCGCGCCGGAGCATTCGATTTCGCCCGACACCCCGTCAGACTAGCCAGCGCCTGCCCTCCGCCCTCCGGTTGCACTGGCCCCGCGCCCTGCACCCTACCCCCGAATGCTCATATCGCTCGAAGTCCCGCCCGCCGCCGGTACATAGCACTTCAGAGTGTAATCCATCACCATCCGGTTAGCATTAAAGCGCCAGCCCAATGTCCGGATCGTCCGCTTCATCCGCTTGATCCACCCGCGCGGCAGTCCATCGCGATCGCGTTGGTAGAACAACGGAATCACTTCGTCATGCAGCACGCGGTACAATTCCTCGCCATCGCGCGCATCGTGAACCTCCATGTTCGAATGCGTCCGCCCCGTTCCGATCGAGAACCCGTTCAACCCGTCGTAAGCCTCCGCCCACCACCCGTCCGGCACGGAAAGGTTAAGCCCGCCATTCAACACCACTTTCTGCCCACTCGTCCCCGACGCCTCCAGCGGTCGCCGCGGATTGTTCAGCCACACGTCCACCCCTTGCACGAATAGCCGCCCGACGTTGATGTCGTAATCCTCCACGAAAACAAACTTGTCCGCGAACTGCGAATCCCGCATCAGCTCCGCGATCTGCTGCAGCACGCGCTTGCCCGGCTCATCCCGGGGATGCGCCTTCCCCGCGAACACAAATTGCACCGGCCGCTTCGGATCGTTCACCATGGAAGCCAGCCTCTCGATATCAGCCAGCAACAAGTTCGCCCTCTTATAAGTAGCGAAACGCCGCGCAAACCCCACCGTCAACGCGTCCGGACTCAACACCCGGTTCAATCTCTGCAACGTCTCCTGCGGCTCTCCCCGCCGCTCCGCCTGATCCTTCGCGCGCCGCCGCACAAATTCCAGCAACCGCGATTTCAAGCTGAGATGCGTCTCCCACAAC
>JALYIB010000016.1 GCA_030775965.1 Acidobacteriota bacterium
CCATGGCGTCGACCAACCCCGCGCGCGTCGGACGAGTCCCCGGCCGTCTGCGCGCTCTGCAACCCGGCTCCCGCGCCGATCTGGTTCATTTTCGCCTCAACTCCGGCCTGGTAGAAATTCTAGAAACGTGGCTTAGTGGTCAACGCGTGTACTAGCCCCTCAATGGTGTGCGGCTCAGCCTCCACGTCCACCACTAACCCCGCCGCCCGAGCCGTAGCCGAAGTCACCGGCCCAATCGAAGCGATTTTGATTCCAGCCAGCGCTTCCCTGCCCGTCACGGCCAACAAATTCTTGACCGTCGAGGAACTGGTGAACGTGATCCAGTCCGGCTTGTGCGCCAGCGCCTCTTTCGCGCGAGCCGCCGCGTGTGCCGGAATAATGGTGCGATACGCCTCAACCACATCCACCACCGCCCCGCGCTCGCGTAGCGTGTCAGGGACCAAATCGCGAGCCACGGCCGCGCGCGGCAGCAGCACCCGTTTGCCCTTCAAGTCTTGTCCGGCGAGCGCCGTTACCAAACTTTCCGCGACGTATTCTTCCGGCGTCGCATCCACCCGCAAATGCAGCGCCTCAACCGCCGCGCGCGTAGCCGGCCCGATCGCGCACAGCTTCGCTTTCAGATCCCGCAGGTCGCGATCCGAACGGTCGAGCGCCTCTACGAAATGCCGCACCCCGTTCACACTGGTAAAAATCAGCCAGTCATAACAAGCCAGATTCTGAATCGCCACCTGCAACGAACTAGCCTCCGCCGCATCCGCAATCTCGATCACCGGGACGAACAGTGTTTCGGCGCCCAATGCCTCCAGCGGCTCCGCCAGCATGGACGATTGCCCGCGGTCCCGCGTGATCACAACCTTCTGGCCAAACAAGGGGAGCTTTTCGAACCAGTTAAAGCGCTCGCGCAGCGACACCACCTCGCCAATCACAATGGTGGCCGGAGGTTTCATCCCCGCCGCTTCCATCCGCCCCGCCAGATCCGCCAGCGTCCCCACAATCGTCTGCTGATCCGGCCGCGTAGCCCAGCGCACCGCCATCGCCGGTGTTGCAGGCGCCCGCCCATGCGCGATCAATGCGCGGGCAATCTCGGGAAAATTCACCAGCCCCATAAACAGCACGATAGTTTCCGAAGCCCCCACTTTGCTCCAGTCAATCGCCGCCACCCTATGGCCCGTGACGAAGGTTACCGCCGAAGTATGCTCGCGATGCTTCAACGGCACGCCGCTATAAGCCGCCAGGCCCAGCGCCGTGGTCACGCCGGGAACGACCTCGAAAGGAATCCCCGCGGCCGTCAGCGCTTCCACTTCCTCGCCGCCGCGCCCGAAGATAAAGGGATCGCCGCCTTTCAGCCGCACCACCGTTTCGCCGCGCCGCGCCCGCTCGATCAGCATGGCGGTGATCTCTTCCTGGGTGGCTTCGTGGGCAGCGCGTTTCTTGCCGACGTAAATCCGCTCCGCGTGCGCCGGAGCCAAATCCAATAAACGCTCGTTCGCCAGGTGATCGTACAGAATCGAATCGGCGCGCTCCAGAATCTTGCGGCCTTTGACAGTGATGAGCCCAGGATCCCCCGGCCCCGCGCCGACCAGATAAACCTTCATGACCCTAAGATGTCGCGCGCGCCGGAAGCCAACATGCGCTCGCCCAATTCCGCGCCCAGCGCCAGCGGGTCGCGACCCGTAGCCCGATCGCGCATCATCCGCGTCCCGTCGGGGGAAGCCACCACTGCCAGCAAGTGCAACACGCCGCCGTCGAACTTTGCGTGTGCGCCGATCGGGACCTGGCATCCGCCTTCGAGAGTCGCCAGCAATGACCGCTCCGCCGTCACCGCCGCGTTCGTCTCCGCATGATCCAGCCTGCGAGCAATCTCGTGCCCGGCCCCGCCATCCTCCCGAGTCTCAATCGCCAGCGCCCCCTGCCCCGCCGCCGGACACATCACTTCCACATCGATCAGCTCGCGAATCCGCTCCGCCCACCCCAGCCGGCGCAACCCCGCGGCCGCCAAAACAATCGCGTCGTAATGCCCTTCGTCGAGCTTGCGCAGCCGGGTGTCGACATTCCCCCGCAGATTCTCCATGGCCAATCCGCGGCCCAGCGCATGCAACTGCGCCGCCCGCCGTAGCGAGCTCGTACCGACTTTCGCGCCCCGCGACAACTCTGCCAGCGACCTGCCGATCAAGGCATCCCTGGGATCTTCGCGCTGCGGAATCGCCGCCAGCGTCAAACCCGCGGGCAGCCCCGTAGGCATGTCCTTTAAGCTATGAACAGCAAGATCGATCGCCCCCGCCCGCAGCGCGTCTTCGATTTCCTTCGTGAACAAGCCCTTTCCGCCGATTTGCGCCAAGGGCACATCCGTGACTTTGTCCCCAGTCGTCTTGATGATTTCCAGGCGCGTTTCGATGCCCATTTCTTGAAGGCGTCCGGCGATATGCCGAGCCTGCCACAGCGCGAGTTGCGACCCGCGCGATCCTATCACGATCACTGCGCTTTACCCTTCTCCCAGCCTGAATAGCTTGCGAATCGTGTGTATGAGCTGAATGCCTTCAGGATCGTTAGCCTTCCGCCGCATCTCCGAAATCGGCGCGTGGGCGATTTTATTAATGATGCCGCGCGTCATGGCCTCGATGGCCTCCTGCTGCTGCGGCGTCAGCGTTCCCAGCTTGGCGCGCACGCGTTCGATCTCGGCCATGCGGACTTGTTCCAGCTGCTCCTGCAAACTCACAATGGTCGGCGTCACCTCGCGCGTCCTCAGCCGCAGCATCATCCGCTCTACTTCCTCGGTGATGATTTCCTCGGCCTCCTGCGCCACGTTTACTCGTTCCGCCAGATTGGTTTTGACCACGCGTTCCAGATCGTCGATGTCATAAACGAAAACGCCGTCGAGCGTATTCACTGTGGGCTCGACGTTGCGGGGCACCGCAATGTCGATCAAGAACATGGGACGGTTGCGCCGCCGGTTGATCACCGACCGCATAATGTCTTTCGTCAGGATGAAGTCCGGAGCGTTACTCGACGCAATTACGATGTCGACTTCGGGCAGCGCATGCGTCATCTCCTCGTAGTTGATCGCGCGCCCGTGAAACTCTTCCGCCAATGCCTCCGCTCTAGAGCGAGTCCGGTTCGTAATCAATATATCCGGAACCCCAGCCCGCCTTAAATGCCGGGCAGCGGACTCCGCCATCTTCCCCGCCCCCACCAGCAGCACGCGTTTGCCAGTGAGCGATCCAAAAATGTCGCGCGCCAGCTCCACCGCCGCGTAACTCACCGAGACTGCGCTCGACCCAATCTCCGTCTCCGTGCGCACCCGTTTAGCTACGTTAAAAGCCCTGGTCATGACCAGGTCCAAATATCCGTTGACGGAACCACGCTCCTTAGCCAACGCGTAAGCGTTCTTTAGCTGACCCAGAATCTGCGGCTCGCCCACAATCATCGAATCCAAACTGGAAGCCACGCGGAATACGTGCCGGATGGCATCGGTACCGTTGTAGTGATACAGGTAAGGGGAAACCCATGCCGGCTCCACACTTCGCGCTTCCGCCAAAAACCGGTCGACCGATTCAGCCGGATCGCATTGCTCCTCCGCCGTCACCGCCACTTCCACGCGGTTGCATGTCGAGAGGATCATGCCCTCTACCATTCCCGGCCGCTGGCACAGCCGGTCGAGCGCCTCGGGCAGCGACTTCTCCTCAAACGCCAGCTTCTCGCGCACCTCCACCGGAGCCGTGTGATGACTCAACCCTGTGATCAGCAGCTTCATGGGATCAGCGTGGGCCTCAGCCCGGCGTGCGCCACCCAGGTTAGCGCGCCGCACCCCAGCACCACCAGCGCCATGACGGCCGCCTTACGCCCGCGCCAGCCCGCCGACGCGCGCATGAAAATCATCGCCAGGCACAATCCCCAAGTCAGGAACGACAGGGAGATGCTGGCGTTCCCCACCCACTTGGTGCCGAGCTCGATATAAGCCCACATGACGCCGAACACCACCCCCAGCGTAATGAACACAAAGCCGAATCCCATGGAACTGCTGATGAGATCGTCGAGCGTCCCGAGAGGCGGCAATTTCTCCAGCAGCGTCTGGCTCTTCTTGGTTTTCAGCCTTCGCTCCTGAATTAAATAAAACACCGACGACACCGCCGTCAGTAGGAGCGCCGCATAACCCGCCAGCACCAATACGATGTGGACGATCAACCAGGCGTCCCGCACCCGCACGTCGGACCAGGCCGTCACCGGCTGTCGCATTCCCGCCACTAAGGTCATCAGAAAGACCAGGGGGAATAGAGCTAACGACGTGCTGGCGAAGTGATACCGCCAGTCGACAAACAGGAACGCGAGCGCGATCAAAAAAGCACACAAATCGATGGTGCCGTAGAAGTTCTCCACCGGCAGGCGCCCCTCCGCCAGGGCCAACTCCACAATCGCCACGCCATGCAGCACCACGCCCACGCGAAACGCTCCCAGGGCAAAGGCGTAAAACCCTTGCGTCCGCCGCAGGATGGCCAGCAGCGAATGCAGCAACCCAATGGCGTAGAGCAGCGCCGCCACACGTAGCCAAAAGATGCTGGAATCGGCCATGGTCATGCCGTCTACCATTCTACGTCCCCCGGCGGTTCGCCGGTTTGATGCACATCCCGGCGGACCGTATTCTAAAACCATGAATTCGCCAAAAACACTGGAAAACAAAATCTGTCTGGTCACCGGCGGCACGCGCGGCATCGGCCGCGCCATCGCCGAACGGCTGCTCGCCGAAGGCGCACTGGTGGTGGTTTGCGGCCGCTGGCCGGATTCGGTCACCCGCGCGGTTTCCGAAATGGCTGCCAAGTGGCCAGGTAAAGTCAAGGGAAAAGCTGCCGATGTAAGTGAGCATGAACAAGTTCGAGCGTTGTTCGAGTTTGTCGACCGCGAAG
>JALYIB010000017.1 GCA_030775965.1 Acidobacteriota bacterium
CAGACCCGCCTTCGACGCCACGTAATTCGCTTGGCCGGGATTGCCGGTTTCGCCCACGATGGAGGAGATGTTGATGATGCGTCCCCAGCGCTGCTTCATCATGCCTTGCATCACTTGTTGAACGGCCAGAAACGCGCCGGTCAAGTTGGTGGAGAGCACGGCGTCCCAATCGTCTTTCTTCATGCGCAGCGCGAGGCCGTCCTTGGTGACGGCGGCGTTGTTCACCAGGATGTCGACGGGGCCGGCTTTGGCGAAGGCTTCTTTGATGGACTCCTGCGAAGAGAGATCGATGGTGACGAAAGACGAGCCGGGGATCGCGGCGGAGGCGGCTGCGAGTTTCGCGGTATCGCGCGCGGCTAAGATTACGCGGGTGCCGGCGGACGCTAACGCTTGCGCGCAGGCGAGCCCGATGCCGCGGCTGGCGCCGGTAATGAATGCGGTTCTGGTTGGCCCTATTTGATCCATGGTTAAACTCTATATTATGGCCTATGCCGATTTGCGCGAGTTTATTCGCGCGCTAGAGAAGAGCGGCGAGTTGAAGCGGATTCCGTTCGAAGTCGATCCTGAATTGGAGATCACGGAGTTCGCCGATCGCAGCGTGAAGAACGGCGGTCCGGCGCTGCTGTTTGAAAATCCCAAGGGATCGAAAGTGCCGGTGCTGATCAACGCTTTCGCCAGCACCAAGCGCATGGAGCTGGCGCTTGAGAGCACCGCGGATGACGTGGCCGGGCGCATCTCGGAATTTTTGCAAATGCGTATGCCCGAAGGGATCATCGGCAAACTGAAAATGCTGCCCATGCTGGCGGAAGTGGGCGCGTTCTTCCCGAAGATCGTGAGCGACGGCCCGTGCAAGGAAGTGATTCGCAAAAAAGATTTCTCGCTGGACTATTTTCCGGTGCTCAAGTGCTGGCCGCACGATGGCGGTAAGTTCATCACGCTGCCCATGGTGTTCTCGAAAAATCCCGAGACCGGCAAGCGCAACTGCGGCTGCTACCGCATGCAGGTGTTCGATGAGCGCACCACAGGCATGCACTGGCAGACGCACAAACAGGGCGCCGAACATTATCGGCGCATGAGTGCGGCCGGTGGCGTGAAAAAGATGGACGTCGCGGTGGCGATGGGCGCGGATCCGGCGACCATGTATTCGGCGATCCTGCCGCTGCCGCCGGACATCGACGAGATGATGATCGCGGGATTTCTGCGTTCGAAGCCAGTCGAGATGGTCAAGTGCGAGACGGTGGATTTGGAAGTACCGGCGAATTCCGAAATCGTGCTGGAAGGCTACGTCGAACTGGGCGAGCTGCGGCGCGAGGGGCCGTTCGGGGATCACACCGGATTTTATTCGCTCGACGACGACTACCCCGTGTTCCATTTGACCTGCGTGACGCATCGCAAGAATCCGGTTTACGCGACGACGATTGTGGGGCCTCCGCCGATGGAGGATTTCTATATGGGCAAAGCCATCGAGCGGATTTTTCTGCCGCTGATGCGCTTGCAATTGCCCGAGGTGCGCGACATGGCGATGCCGGCCGAGGGAATTTTTCACAATTTGATTTTGGTGTCGATCCGCAAATCGTATGCGGGCCACGCGCGCAAGGTGATGCACGCGATTTGGGGGCTGGGGCAGGCGATGTTTTCGAAGGTCATCGTGGTGGTGGATGAAGACGTCGACGTGCAGAATTTCAGCGAAGTCGCGTGGAAGGCGCTGAACAACATCGATCCGGAGCGCGATATTCAATTCGTAATGGGTCCGGTGGATTCGCTGGATCATGCCAGCCGGCTGCCGAATTACGGATCGAAAATGGGCGTGGACGCGACGCGCAAGTGGCCCGAGGAAGGTTTCGCGCGCCGCTGGCCTGCGGTGATGCGGATGCCGGAAGACGTGCAAAAACGCGTCGATGCGTTGTGGACGAAAGCGGGACTAAAATAGTCGCGCGGATGTCAAAGACCTGTTGGGGCCCCACAAATCGTCGTTAACCCCCGAGACTTTTGGCTGAGCGCGCACAACGCTAACGCTGTGCGCTTCCAGTTGCGAGTCCGCACGACCCAGTAGATCGTACGCGAGAGGGATGGCGTTTGAGGTGCGCCATTTCTCCCCATTGATCCAGCGCTGGCGGCGTTGCTCGAGTATTTCTACCGCCCTCGCGGCCGGGGCGCCCAATGGGTGGGCCCGA
>JALYIB010000018.1 GCA_030775965.1 Acidobacteriota bacterium
CTTCGTAACATCCGGCGTCTTAAACCCCGATCTGTTCTACTCCAACTGCCGCGAATGTTTGCTGGTGGCCATTCGCCTGCGCCCCGTGCTCGCCGAAATCCGCGCCACCTACAAAGACCCTACCTTCCTTGCGAACCTAGAGATCGTGGCCCAGCAATACTCCGATTATTTGAACCGCGTCAGTCCCGGCACGCTCGACGCCTTCACCGCCCGCATCGGAGGCTGAAGACCTCTCAGTGCTCCGCGAGCCGGACTATTTTGAAGATCGGGAGCTCAGCCTGATCTACGTCGCGAAAAAGCTGAAGGAAGCGCTCACGCTCGAAAAATTGCTGACCGATGCAGGCCTGGACTATCTGGTCGAGCCCGATCGCTACAGCGGCGGCATCATCTTCCGCTCCGAGCGCATTGGCGCCTTCTTCTACGTTGCGCCCGCAGATGAAGAAAAAGCCCGCGCCACCATGCGCGAAGGCGGCTACAAGCCGTACCAAGCCTCCGCCTGACGCGCGCAGCCGAGCCTATTGTGTCGGCGACCTGCCGACCGGAATCGTCACGATGTTGCTGGTATTCAGATTCTGCGTAATCGTGGCCTGCGCCAGCGCATCGGCCGTTACACTCGAGTTGATTTCAAGCTGCACCGCATACACCCCGATTTGCCCCGGTATGAGCGATGCTGAAATCACGGTTGCGCTGGAGCCCGCCACCTGGGCCGAAACATCGAAGAACGGCGCATTGACCGCTGGCCCCGTATACTTCGCTCCATCCACAATCGCCGACAGCCCCGGATCCGGAATCACCGAACAGAAACTGTTAACCACCTGGCTGGAGCAAATCAGTCCCAGCCCGGTAGCGTAGATAGTGATGGTCTCGCCCGGCAGCGCCGGGTTGGCGGCCGTAATCGCGGCCCCCGCGACGCTCGCGCAACACAATGCAGTGTTGGTGGCCGTCAGCGTCACCTGCACTCCGGAAGTGTTGGTTGAGAGTGTAGAGGTACTGGTGCTGATCGCCACGCCATTGCCGTCCGGCCCCGGCACCATCGCCTGCAGCCGGATATTGAAGTCCAGCGGACCCGCGCTCGCCAACACCGGGGAGTTGGGGTCGGCTTTAATCAGATTGACCAGATTGGTTTCGATGGTGGTGAGGGTATCGGTGGACACTACCGTGTAGCTGTAAGTAGCATCGCCGATGGTGATGCTCGCGGTATCGCCCGCTTGCACCGAGCCCGCCACCGTAATCGTTCCCGTGGCGAAACTCGAAGTGTGTATCGCCACCGCCGTGCGTGGCTCCGCCGCTCCCGGCGTTTCATCGGCGAAAATTCCGGGAGCTTGTTCCTCTACCGGAACCCCGATCGCCGTAGTCACCGTCACACTGCCGTCGGCGTGCGCAATTCGCACCCACGCCGTAACGCTGTTGGCGCCCGTCACCTGATACGGGAACGCCGCTCTAATCACCGTCGGGCTCACCGAGAACAACCCCGCGCGGATGCCGTCGAAATAAACTTCCACGCCGCCCAGCGAGAACGGCAACGCGCTCTGCGTGGAGTCCCAACTCGCCGTGACGTCTGACAGGTTGGTGCCGCGAATCAGCACCACGGTGCCAGGCGCGATGATGGCCGCGCTGGCTCCGCCGCTCAAATTCGACGCGCTGGCGGTCAGCGTCAGCGTGGCGTTGGTCGAGAGCGTAGTCGACAATGTGAGGTTGTTTCCCGTTGAGCCGGGTTGCCGTGCAAGCAAATGGATGGTGGCCAGGCCGGCATCTTCAATCGCCAGCACGTTCGGATCTCCCTTGCCCGCGTTAATCAGCTTGGTCAACGCCACTGCCACGGTTTCCAGCGTGTCGGCGCTGAGCACCGTGTATTTGTAGTCGATCGTATTAGTGGCCGATCCTACCGGGTTGCCGAGAGTAATGGTGGCGTCGTTGCCCGCCGTAATGGTGCCGCCCACCACCACCGACCCTGCCGCAAATACCTCCTTGCTGGCTGCGTTCACGATGCTGTTGGGAGCCAGCGAAGCCTGCTCCGGCGAAAACACCAGGATGCGGAAATCGGTCGGGTCCGCCACGTATAGGTTCTGATTCACCGGGTCCCAGGCGAGCGAAGTGGGCGTGGGAACCACGTTCGATGTCGACAGCGTCGTACTGTCGTTGCTGCTGAAAACATCGGAGACGTCGTCGGGCTCGCCCAGAATCGCATCGGCCTTGACGGCGTTCGCTTGGGGGATGCTGTTGTACACCAGCACGCGATCGTTGCCGCCGTCGGCGACGAATAAGCGCGTGCCGTCGGACAGCGCAAAACGCGGAAAGTTCAAAGTGAAAGCGCAGGTCCCCGGGTAAGTAGCGTTCCCGCTGCTATCGGTTCCGTTCGATGCGCACAGGTGCGCCGTGTCGTTGGAAATCGATTTCGTCATGTCCACCTGCCCGATCTCAAAGTTCGCGGGCGCTTGGTTGGTGGTAGGGATGGTATTCCAGATCAGCACCCGGTTGTATCCCAGATCGGCAACGAAAAGGTGAGTGCCGTCGCTAGTCACCGAGGTCGGGCTCAGCATGATATTGGCAGCCGCCGTCAGCGTTAGGTCAACTTGATTGATGGGCGGCGAAGTCGTGAAATTGGGCTGTCCCAGGACTAAATCGGCGGGCTGATTATTCTGCGTGGGAATCGTATTCCAGATCAGGATACGGTTGTTCTGCGTATCCGCCACGAACAGCTTGCTGCCCTGAATCCATACTCCCTGCGGCCCGCGCATCGCGCTCGCCGTCACCGTGACCAAAGCCACCGACGTGAAGCCGGTCTGCCCCAAAACGATATCGGCCGCCTGGCCGTTGACGGTGGGAATCGATTTCCAGAGGAGCACGCGGTTGTTGGACGTATCGGCAACCGCCAGAATATGGCCATCCGTCGCTACCGCCGTCGGCAGATGCATGCTCGACGCGGTAATCGGCACCGTGGGCGTGGTGGTCGTGGTGTCGAAGTCGGGTTGCCCTAGGACCACCGTCGCGGTGCCGCCGCATACCGGGCAGCGGCCGCTCTGCGGTGGAATCTCCGCCGTAGCCGCCGGCACCGTCTGATTGATGTTGGGATAAATCAAGACCCGGTTGTTATCCGGCGTAAATCCCAGATGGTTATCGTCCACCACGAACAGCGTATTGTTTACGTACGCCACTCCGCTGGCCGCTCCCAATAAAGTAATGGGGGTCCCTTGCAGGCTCGCCGGCCTGCGCGGTCTACGCGGTCCCCCGGCCGGCGCCGGAGTCGTGCTCGCCGCGCCCGCGTTTTGTGCATTGAAAAAAGGCTGGCCGATAATCGCGCGCGCCGCTTGACCGGTTACGAAGTCGCCGCCCCAACAGGGTCCGGACAGGACTGCGGCGGCAGTCACTGCAAATAAGTAGGATTTCCACATGCTAGATGAATAGTTAAAGACAACCAACGAGGCCGAAGTTCTGAGTATAACAGTCTATCGACGCGTCCCGGCCCCCGGCGGTTGCCGCGAATCAGTACGCCCAAAAAGGCCCGGTGCCGGCGGATGTCGTGCTCTGCCCCTCGATCCCGATGAACACCGTGCGCCCGTAGAAGAACGGCAGTCCCCACGCGAAAACCCCCGGATTCGCTCCGCCAATATTGTTAAACGCCGGGTTGCGGGAATCGATCAGCGTCAGCGCGTTCGACACCTGGAAGGCGATATTCTGCGAAACGATCGTCGACGTGCTGGCCGGATTCGGCCCGCTGGTAATCGCCGTCAAACTCGCCGGAGACACCGGGCAATAATACCCCGCCGCATCGCCGTTGGCCGCGCAATTCGGCAGCTTGGCGGTAGTCGAATCCAAAAAATAATACGCACCCATCCCGCTGTCAATATAACTATTGGTATACGCCACTCCGCCGAACGTCGTCGTGAAAGTTCCCTTGGGCGTAGCCGCCTGCGCCAGAGCGCTGCCCAGAGCGTTGTCGGTCTGCGTGCCGATGCCGAACGTGAGGGTCCCCGTCACCTGTGCCGCCCCGCCGGTGCCGATCTGTGGCAGCGTAATCGTCAGCCCATTGTTGTCCTGCGGGAACATCCACACCGGATTCTGCAGCTGCGCCGTGAGCGCTACCGTGGTCGGAGTGCAGCCCGCGGTGGGACAACTGAAATACACGTTCGGAGGCGATGACGACGCGCAAGCCGCGCCGCAATCCTGCCGGAAAAGTCCCACGCCCAATATCCCGTTGGCGCCCAGACTGGACAAAGTACTCACCGCCACTCCGCCCGTGCTGCAAGCCGCCGGCGGACCGCTGAAATTCGACGGCGCTACGATTTGCATCGGTATGTTGGAAGCCACTTCTTGCGCCAAGTGCACGTCCACCAGCGCCATTGGCCCCCACAGGACGCTGGTATCGGGATATTGAATGCAGTTGCCAATCCCGTTGCTCTTGGCGTCGGTCATGTACGTCAGGGACAGCCCCAAAGCCGACGAGAGGATACGCAGCCCGGAACTCCCGGTATCCACCAGAATATGATTGATGCTCTGGCAAGTGGCCGTTCCCGGGTTGCAGATGCTCACGGTGGTATACAGACTGTTATCGTAGCCCACCGACTGGCCGTTCACCGTCGGCCCTAAATCCACCACCAGAGGGAGTGTGTTCGTCAGCGTCGTGGTCGTGGTGGTGGAAGCCGAGCTACCCCTGCATCCCGCCAACACCCCTGCCAGAGCGGCCACCGCGGCCGCGGCACCGGCGCGCCTCATTGCACCATCTCCGGCGTCACGCCGCTCGGCAGCAGCGAGTTCACATACGCGCGCCCATAAAAAGCCCGCATGTGACCCGTGCTTTCGACTACCAGGTCCGGATTATGCACCACGCCCGCCTTCCGCCGCCCCGCCTGCGCCCGCACCGTAGCCTGAAATTCCGCGCTGTAGGTTCCCAGCAATTGCGTTAAGTCCGGAATCGTCGGCCCGCTCCAGGAGACTCCAAACACTTTGCCGGCGGGCGTAACGTACTCCTTGATCGAAGTGCCGTCATCGCCGCTGATGAGATGGATGTTGTACGCCCGCATCTGCGTAATCGCGCGCTTGGCCTGGAATTTGACCTGATCGGCGGCCACCGTATCCACCGAACCTCCCAGCGCCGCCCATCCAGGCAGAGCGGCGGCGGTGAGTGCGGACAAAAGAATCAATGCTTTATTCATGGGCTTTATTCATGGGATGAAAGTACCTCGCCGGCATAACCGCACGGGGTCGAACTTTTGAGTATAACAGTGTCTTCGACGCGGCTCAGTCCAACTGTGTTGCATGCACCGGATTGCAGGCCTTCGCCTATGCAATTATTGCTTCTCGTCGAAGGTAATGCCGGATTCCGCGCCAAACTTGCGATAGTTGCGAAACTCTATGCGATTGCGCACGCATCGCGTTGAACCCTGTTCGCAGCTCAACACCTCCGAAGTAATCGGCAGCAGAAACGGCCGCGGCGTGGAGAGCCGCACGAAATCGTAATCGACTGCCACCTCCACCTTCACCAAGGGAAACAACAGCGGCATGTTGCGCGTTTCTTTTTCCAGGCGCAGCACCCGCGAAGTTTCCTTATCGATCCAGATCGTCCCGCGCATTGCCGGATAATACAACTGCCCGCCGTCGCTAATGCGCCACTCCGACCGCTCCCGCGTGATTTCGAATTTGAAGGTGGTGGCGCTGCGCCCGTTAATGGTATCCTGCCCGGTCTTGCGGAAAGTGGTGGCTGAGTCCGGATCGAAAACCTCATCCAGCATCGAAGCAAACTCGCCCGTCGACCAGTTCCCGCCCACCTCTTCCATCGACTTCACCGCCTTACTGCCAACCTTGATGTTGCTGTAGTTCTCGCGGCCGTTCTCATAAGCTAAGTCCGCCGAAATAGTATCGTGCGCTTGCCATCCCGCTTTCGGATTGTCGCTGTCATAGCGCGTCGTCAACTGCCGGCAGAAAAA
>JALYIB010000019.1 GCA_030775965.1 Acidobacteriota bacterium
CGTGAGTCCCTCGCGGATTTTCATCCTGCGGCCCGTAGCCACCTCGCTGATGATGGCGGGCGTGGTGCTCGTCGGGTTCGTTGCTTTCCGGCAATTGCCGGTGTCGGCGCTCCCGCAGGTGGATTACCCCACCATCCAAATCCAAACTTTTTACCCCGGCGCGAGCCCGGAGGTGGTCACTTCGTCGATCACCGCACCGCTTGAAAAACAGTTCGGGCAGGTGCCTGGACTCACCCAGATGACGTCGATCAGCTCCTTTGGCAGCTCGCTGATCACGCTGCAGTTTTCGCTCGACCTGAGCATCGATGTGGCCGAGCAGGAAGTGCAGGCCGCCATCAATGCCGCCACCACCTTTCTGCCCACAAACCTGCCGGTTCCACCGGTCTATAGCAAAACCAACCCTGCCGACGCGCCCATTTTAACGCTATCGCTTACATCTACGACCGTCCCCTTACCCAAGGTCGAAGAGCTGGCTGAAACTCGCATGGCGCAACGCATTTCTCAGCTCAAAGGCGTGGGCCTCGTCAGCATCAGCGGCGGCCAGCGGCCGGCCGTGCGCGTGCAAGCCAATCCCACGGCGCTCGCGTCTTACGGCTTGAGTCTCGAAACCTTGCGTACGGCGCTAGCCAGCGCCAATGTAAATCAGGCCAAAGGAAATTTCGACGGTCCCGATCAGGCCTGGACCATCAACGACAACGACCAGCTGCAGGCGGGCGCGCAGTACGGGCCCATCATCATCGCCTATCGCAATGGAGCCCCGGTGCGCATTTCCGACGTCGCCACCGTGATCGATGGCGCCGAAAACACCAAGCTTGCCGCTTGGGTGAACGCCCAACGCGCCATCGTCTTAAATATTCAGCGGCAGCCCGGGACCAACATCATTAGCGTCGTCGATACCGTGCAAGCGCTCCTGCCGCAGATCAAAGCGTCGCTGCCGCAGGGAATCGACGTCGAGATCATCACCGACCGTACCACTACCATTCGCGCCTCCGTAGAGGACGTCGAATTTGAATTGATGCTGACCACCGCGCTGGTCGTGATGGTCATCTTCCTGTTTCTGCGCAGCGCTTCAGCCACTATTATTCCGGGCATCGCCGTGCCGCTCTCCCTGGTGGGCACGTTCGCCGTCATGTACCTGCTGGGGTACGGCCTGGACAACCTCTCCCTGATGGCGCTGACAATCTCCACCGGTTTCGTCGTCGATGACGCGATCGTGATGATCGAAAATATTTCGCGCTATATGGAGATGGGCGATAGCGCGATGGAGGCCGCACTCAAGGGCTCGGCCGAAATCGGCTTCACCATCGTGTCGCTGACCGTTTCGCTGATCGCCGTGCTGATCCCGCTGCTCTTCATGGCCGACATCGTCGGCCGCCTGTTCCGTGAATTTGCGGTGACGCTGGCGGTCACCATCATCTTCTCGGCGTTCGTTTCGCTGACCCTCACGCCCATGATGGCGGCGCGCATTCTGAAGCACAAACCGGTATCGGAGCAAGGCAAGCTCTACCGCTGGTCGGAACGGTGCTTCGTCAGGACCATTGAAGGGTACGGCAAAATGGTGCGCGTGGTTCTGCGTCATCAGCCCTTGACACTGATGGTGGCTGTCGCCACGCTGGGCCTGACGGTATACCTGTATATCATCGTCCCGAAAGGGTTTTTTCCGGTCCAGGATACCGGCGCTATTCTAGCGATCTCGCAGGCGCCTGAAACGGTATCGTTTCCGGCTATGTCTAAATTACAGCAGAATTTGGTGCAGGTGATCAGCCAGGATCCGGCTGTCGAGAATCTTACGTCCTTCATCGGAGCCGATGGAGTGAACACCACCATGAATAGCGGCCGCATTCAAATTACGCTCAAACCGCTCGAACAGCGCGCGGGCGTTTCCGCCCTAGATGTGATCCGCCGGCTGGAGCCCAAGGTGCGGCAAGTGCCTGGCATTGAACTCTTCATGCAGCCCATCCAGGATCTGACGGTCGAGGACCGCATCAGCAAGACCCAATACCAGTACTCGCTCGATGCGCCCGATAAGGCCCTGCTCGACGAGTGGGCTCCCAAGCTGGTGGACAAAATGAAGCAGCTCCCTGAGCTGCGTGACGTCGCCAGCGATCAGCAGAACAACGGCTTGGGTCTGCAAGTAAAGATCGATCGCGATACCGCCGGCAGGTTGGGCATCACTCCGCAGAACATCGACGACGCGCTCTATGATTCCTTCGGCCAGCGTCAGGTCTCGACGATTTATACCCAGACCAATCAATTCCATGTAATTCTGGAAGTCGCGCCGCAATACCAGCAGAATGCTTCCGCTCTCCAGGACATGTATGTGCCCATCGGATCGGCGTCGGCCAATCTGGCATCCACCATCGCCCTGGCTGGAACCAATACCGCTCTCACCGGCGCTGCGGCGCTGCCGCCGGCTCCGCTGCGCAGTTTTGTGACCGCCTCCTCGATTCCCTCCCCCATCACCATTAACCACCAAAGCCAATTCCCGGTGGTGACTCTTTCCTTCAACTTGGCTCCGGGAGCGTCGCTCGGCGCCGCGGTGGAGCACATCAAGCAGGTTACGCAACAGCTCGGCATGCCCGCCAGCATCGAACCCAGCTTCCAGGGAACCGCGCACGCCTTCGAATCGTCGCTCGCCAACGAGTCCATGTTGATCCTGGCGGCCATTGTCACGGTGTACATCGTGCTAGGCGTGCTGTATGAGAGTTTCATCCACCCCATTACCATTCTTTCCACGCTGCCCTCGGCCGGAGTCGGCGCGATCCTGGCGCTGGTCCTGTTCCACATGGATCTGGATGTCATCGCGCTGATCGGCATCATCCTGCTGATCGGTATTGTGAAGAAGAACGCCATCATGATGATCGACTTTGCGCTCGAAGCCGAGCGCGTGGAAGGTAAGCCGCCGGAAGAAGCCATCTACCAGGCATGCCTGCTGCGCTTCCGTCCCATCATGATGACCACCATGGCGGCGCTGCTGGGTGCCGTGCCGCTGGCCTTCGGATCGGGCGTCGGTTCCGAATTACGCCGTCCGCTCGGGATGTGCATCATCGGCGGATTGCTGGTCAGCCAGGTGCTGACGCTGTTCACCACGCCGGTGATCTATTTATTCTTCGGACGGATCGCTGCCTGGGTCGGCTCGCGTAGCTCCGAAAAAGACCAGCACTTGGTTACCGTACCCGATCTGACCTGAGTCGACTGACATGAGCATCTCCCGACCATTTATTCAGAGACCGGTCGCCACCACGCTGCTATTGATTGCCCTGACACTGGCCGGCAGCATCGCCTATACGCTCTTGCCCGTCTCCGCCTTGCCCGAGGTCGACTTCCCCACCATCGCGGTTTTCGCCAATCTCCCCGGCGCCAGTCCCGACGTCATGGCCGCCGCGGTCGCCACTCCGCTCGAAAAGCAGTTCACGCGCATCGCCGGAATCACGGAAATGACTTCGCGCAGCTCGGTTGGGTCGGCACAAATCATTCTCCAGTTCGATCTGACCCGCGATATCAACGCCGCCGCGCGCGAAGTGCAAGCGGCCATCAACTCCTCGGCCGGCTTTCTTCCCAGTAATCTTCCCTCGCTCCCCAAGTACCGGAAAATTAATCCGGCGGACCAGCCCATCCTGCTTATGACGCTCGAGTCGGATGTCGTGCCGCGGCCGCAGCTCTATGACATTGCCTCCTCCGTGTTCGCGCAAAAGCTATCGCAGGTGAACGGCGTCGGTCAAGTGCAAGTGGGCGGCAGCTCGCTGCCGGCGGTTCGTGTGGAAGTGAATCCGCAGCCGCTCTCCCGCTACAATGTGGGTCTCGACCAGATCGGCACGTTCCTGCAGAGCGCCAACGCCAACCGGCCCAAGGGCTCCCTCGCCAACGGGCATGTTCAGCTTCCGATCTACGCCACCGATCAGCTTTTCTTCGCCAAAGATTACAAAAACCTGGTAGTGGTTTACCGCAACGGCGCGCCGGTGCGCCTCTCTGACTTAGGCCGCGTCATCGACGGCAATGAAGACGTGCGCAATCTCGGCATTGTGAACGGCAATCCCATGGTGCAGATTCAAATCAACCGCCAGCCCAACGCCAATGTCGTTGAAACCGTCGCGCGCATTAAAGCGCTGATGCCTCAGTTTCAGGCGCAGCTTCCGCCCACGGTGCGCTTCAAGATTGCCCAGGACCGCACCGTGACTACTCGCGATTCGATCCACGACGCCCAGCGCAACATGATCATTTCGATCGGACTGGTGATCTTCGTGGTGTTTGTCTTTCTGCGCAGCGGCTGGTCCACGTTCATTCCCAGCGTATCGGTGCCGGTCTCCATCATCGCCACCTTCGGCGCCATGTATTTGATCGGCTACACGCTCGACAATCTCTCGCTGATGGCGCTTACCATCGCTACCGGATTCGTGGTCGACGACGCCATCGTAGTCATTGAAAACATAACCCGGCACCTCGAAAGCGGCATGAAGCCCATGCAGGCCGCGCTCAAAGGCGCCGAAGAAATCGGCTTTACAGTAGTGTCGATGAGCATCTCGCTGATTGCCGTCTTCATTCCCATCCTGATGATGGGCGGCATTGTCGGACGCCTGTTCCGCGAGTTCGCGGTGATTCTCTCCGTCGCCATCGCCATCTCCATGGTGATCTCGCTCACCGTCACGCCCATGATGTGCGCCTGGCTCCTCAAGGAAAAACGCGATCACGGTTATCTCTATAACCTGACCGAGCGCTTCTACCAATGGATTATTTCCACCTACGCCTCGGCTCTCGACGTCGTGCTCACCCGCCCGGCTCCCATCCTGCTGCTGGTGTTCCTGACCATGGGCGTCACCGTTTATCTCTACATTAAGGTTCCCAAGGGCT
>JALYIB010000020.1 GCA_030775965.1 Acidobacteriota bacterium
GGCTTCTTCCCGAAACGGGGCTTCCGGCTTCTGCCGGATTTTACCGGCGCTGAGCGCCGGCGCAAACGCTTCCACCGTCGCCAAGCCGCTTTCTAACGTATCCGCTCGCCACGCTCCGGCTTGCAACGAAGCGAACACAGGACCAGCGCCACGCACGCGTACGTCTCCGTTCAGCCTGCCTTGGAAGAACTGGCGGACCAATATTAGGGCTCCAGCGTCAACGTGCGCGGCGATTACGTCGCTCACCAAGACCTGCGAAAATCGCGTCGCCAGCTTGGGCGCGAAATCGCGCACCTGATAGGTGTGCGGGAATAGCACCACGGCTGGCTGCGTTTTCCGGATCAGCTCTTCGAGCGCAGCCGTGTATCCATCCGCCGTGTAGGAGTCCAGCAGATCGTGCTCCACTGCCCAGACTTTCGCCAGCTTCCTGGTGCCCGCCTCATTCGCCAGTGTGCCGATCCCTTTGCCCACCACGGCCGCTTCCACTGGCTGCGCGAGCGCCGCGCCCAGTTGTTGGCCCGCGGCCAGGGTCTCCCAGGACATGCGATGCCACTGGCCGCCCTGCTGTTCGAGAACCACCAGAATACTCATAAAACCCGCACTTCGAACTTCAATTTCTCGACTAGTTGCGCGGCCGCCGACTTCGCGTCGCCTTCAAAAATCTGTGTCTGCTTGCTCTTCCGTGGGAGGTACACTTTTTCTATGGACGCCACGCGCGCTGACGTGCCGCCCAACTCAGCAGGCGTCACGCGCCGTATTTCTTTGCTCCTGGCCTTTTTGATGCCCATCAAAGTTGCATAGCGCAGCTTATTGGAACCGCTCTGCATGGTTAAGACAGCCGGCAGCGGTATGTGAATGTGTTGGAACCAGCCGTTCTCAAGTTCGCGCTTGACGCGGATGCTTCCGTCATGCGCCTCTACCTGCATGATGATGGTCGAGTGCGGAACATCCAGTAATTCCGCCATCACGACTCCAGTTTGCCCGGAGCCTAAATCGTCCGATTGCAGGCCCGTCAGAATCAAATCCGGTTTTTCCGGCGCCACGGCCGCCGCGAGGAGCTTTGCCACTTCCAACGTGTCGAGTGACCTCAGGTCATCCTCGGTAATGTGTATGGCCCGATCCGCGCCTTTGGCCAGTGCTTCGCGGATCGTCTGCGCCGCTCTCTCCGGGCCGGCGCATAACACCACCACCTCGCCCCCGTGCTTTTCCTTCAACTGCAAGGCTTCTTCGAGGGCATAGGCGTCGGGCTCATTAATTTCAAAACTCAGGTCCGTCTCGTCGATCCATTTCCCCGATGTATGGGGGTGCAGCGGCGAGTCGCGTAAGGGAACCTGCTTGATCGCGACGATAATCTTCATGTTCTGTTACAACTCCGGACGTTTGAAAATCAAACAGCCGTTGGTGCCGCCGAACCCGAAGGAGTTCGAGAGTGCGTAGTCGATCTTCATGGGACGGGCTTTTCCGGGAATGTAATCCAGATCGCATTCCGGATCGGGATGATCCAGGTTGATGGTTGGTGGAGCGATCTGATCGCGAATCGCCATCACTGTAATGCCCGCCTCGAGTCCTCCGGCGCCGCCCAGCAGGTGTCCCGTCATGGACTTGGTCGAACTCACGGCGACCTTGCAGGCATGTTCGCCAAAAACCCGCTTAATGGCGAGAGTTTCAATGCGATCCCCTACTGGTGTGGAAGTGCCGTGTGCATTGATGTAATCGATCTGGTGCGGTTGAATGCCGGCGTCCCGCAGGCAGTTTCGCATCACTCGGTAGGCTCCATCGCCGTCTTCCGATGGGGAAGTGATATGGTGGGCATCGCCCGACATTCCGTAGCCGGCCACTTCCGCCAGAATATTCGCACCGCGCCGCTTGGCGTGTTCGTATTCTTCGAGCACCAGGATGCCCGCGCCTTCGCCCACGATGAAGCCGTCGCGATCTTTGTCCCAAGGCCGGCAGGCATGCGCCGGATCGCCATTGCGCTGGGAGAGCGCTCGCATCGCGGCGAACCCGCCGATTCCCATGGGTGTAATGGCGGCCTCCGTGCCGCCGCAGATCATGACATCGGCATCGCCGTATTGAATGATGCGAAAAGAATCACCGATCGAATGGGCGCTGGTGGTGCAGGCCGTGGCCGAAGCCGAATTGGGTCCCTTCGCTCCGGTTCGAATCGAGACGTAGCCCGACGCCAGGTTGATGATGGTCGCGGGAATAAAAAACGGGGAGATGCGCGACGGACCTTTTTCCAGCAGAATCCGGTGTTCGCGCTCGATCACTTCGAATCCGCCGATGCCGCTGCCGATATAGACGCCGGTGCGCTCGGCCTCTTCGCTATTGGTAACCTTAAAGCCCGAAGCCTGGTATGCGAATTCACTCGCCGCAATAGCGAACTGAATGAAGCGTCCCATTTTCTTGATTTCTTTTTTCTCGATGTAAAGCGCCGGATCGAAGTTCTTCACTTCGCCCGCGATACGGCAGTTGAAATCGGTGGGGTCAAACGCAGTGATGGGCGCGATTCCGTTCTCGCCGCGCTTGATGGCTTCCCAGACCGGTTCCGTGCCAATGCCAACCGAAGTCAGCATGCCGACTCCGGTGACTACAACTCTGCG
>JALYIB010000021.1 GCA_030775965.1 Acidobacteriota bacterium
CAACGGGGACGCGCAGTGGCGCAGCGTGTCGGCGCACTATTTCCAGGTTTTCAGGATTCCGCTGTTGCGCGGGCGGGTGTTCAGCGAAACCGATTCCGGCAACTCCAGCCGCGTGGTGTTGATCAACCAGGCCATGGCGAAGCGTTATTGGAAGGGCGAGGATCCGGTGGGGCAGGTGGTCACGATCGGCCAGGGGCTGGGGCCGCAGTTCGACGATCCACCGCGGCAGGTGATCGGGGTGGTGGGCACGGTGCGGGAAAGCGGATTGCAGAAGGCGGATATCGATGTGATGTACATTCCGCAGAGCCAGGTGCCCGAGGGGCTGACGGCTTTGGCGAACAGCGTTCTGCCGCTGTCCTGGGCGGTGCGGACGGCGGTGGAGCCAATGACCATGAGAGTTCCGGTGGAACGGGAGTTGCGCGCAGTAGACGGGCAGATTCCGATTTCGCGCGAGCGGACGATGGAAAAAGTGATTGCCGATACGGTGGCGCGGCAGAATTTCAACATGCTGTTGTTGAGTATTTTCGCGGGAGTCGCGCTGGTGCTGGCGGCGATCGGTATTTACGGGTTGATGTCGTATTCGGTGGAACAGCGCATGCAGGAGTTGGGTATCCGTATTGCGCTGGGGGCGAATCGCGGAGATACGCTGCGGCTGGTGCTGAAGCAGGGCATGAAGCTGACGCTTTCCGGGCTGGTGCTGGGATGGGCGCTGGCTTACGGGCTGACGCGCCTGCTGGCGAGTTTGTTGTTTGGCGTGAAGGCCAACGATCCGGCGACGTTTGGATTGGTGGCGGGGATGTTGGCGGCGGTCGCGCTGCTAGCGGCTTACGTTCCGGCGCGGCGCGCGACGGCTATCGATCCGGCCATCGCGCTGCGCTATGAGTAGTCACGCCTGCTGGATGTCCGTTTTTGAAAAATCAGTGCCCACGAAGAGGAGCGGTTGACTCGCTAAGGACGCCGTCGCATAGCAAAGGCAGTCGCCAAAATTGAGAGCGGCGGGATGGCGCCCTTTTCCAAATCTCAAATACGCGTTTAGGGCGGACCGGCCATGCTCTTCGGTGAACGGAATCACCTCGGCTTCGCTGGCGCGCAGCAGTTCCTTGAGCGCCAAGGTGGGTTCTCGGCGCAATCGTGCCGTTAAGACGATCAGGGTTTCGAGCAGAGTGGGCGCACCAAGCGCGATGCCTGGGGCAGCTTTGATTTTCGCCAGCAGTTCCGCGTGGTTGAACTCGCGCAAAATGACGGCGACCAGAGCCGAAGAGTCGAGGATCATCAGACTCCGTCGGGTCCAAAGCCGAGGATGCGCTCTTCTTCCTCTTTGGTGAGAGGGCGTCCGAAATCGCCGTTGGGAAATTCTTCCCGGAAACGCTCCAGCGCGGCATCAATGCGCTCTCCTCGAGATAGCTTCCCGCCATAGGACTTGAGGCGGAAGGCACGCTCTTTGAGGGCGACGCGGATTGCTTCGGTTTTAGATTCGCGCGCCAGTTTAGCCACTTCGGCGGCGAGACTCTCCACTTCGGCGTTCTTGATATTAAGCGCCATGGTGTAATTCCTAATCCATTACACCATTAGAGGTGCGCAGCTGGCAAGCGGTCAGTATTTCGGAACCGACGGATCGATTTTGTCGCTCCAGGCCGTGATGCCGCCTAGCATGTTCTTTACGTTTTTAAAACCCGACTGGCGAAGGAAATCGCAGGCTTTGGCGCTGCGGCCGCCCATTTTGCAATGGACGATGACTTCGCTCGCGGGGTCGAGTTCGCCCACGCGCTTGGGGACGTCGCCGAGCGGGATCAGTTTGGCTCCGGGTATGCTGGCGATTTGATATTCGTTGGGCTCGCGCACGTCGATGAATTGGAACTTGTCGCCGCGGTCTAGGCGCGCTTTGAGCGCCACGGCATCGATCTCGGTGTCGGACATATATCCGGCTTGTTGTTCAGCCACAGGTGCAACCTCCGCGGGGTTGGGGACTCCGCAAAATTGATGATAGTCGATCAGTTCGTGAATCGACGGGTGATCGCCGCACACCGGGCACTCGAGATTGCGGCGGAGTTTTAATTCGCGGAAGCGCATGGCTAGGGCGTCGTAGAGCAACAGGCGGCCTACCAGCGATTCACCAATTCCTAGGATCAGCTTCACGGCTTCGGTGGCTTGGATCAAGCCGATGGTGCCGGGGAGGATGCCGAGTACGCCGCCTTCGGCGCAGCTCGGTACCAGGCCGGGAGGTGGCGGCTCGGGATAGAGGCAACGATAGCAGGGGCCGCCAGGGTACGCGAAGATCGTGGCTTGGCCTTCGAAGCGGAAGATGGAGCCATAGACGTTAGGCTTCTTCAAGAGCACGCAAGCGTCGTTGATCAGGTAGCGCGTAGGAAAATTGTCGGTGCCGTCGACGACCATGTCGTAATCTTTGATGATGTCGAGGGCGTTCTCGCTGGTGATGGCGGTGTCGAACTTGTCAACCTGCATGTAGGGATTGATGTCGAGCATGGAGTCGGCTGCGGAATCCAGCTTCTTGCGGCCGACATCTTTGGTGCCGTGGATTACCTGGCGCTGCAAGTTGGTGTAATCGACTACGTCGAAGTCGACAATGCCGACGCGGCCCACCCCTGACGCGGCCAAGTACAAACCTAACGGCGCCCCTAGACCGCCGGCGCCCACCATCAGAACTTTCGCGTTCTTCAGCTTGAGCTGCCCTTCCATGCCCACTTCGGGCAGGATCAGGTGGCGCGAATAGCGGAGAATTTCGTCTTTATTCAGAGTGACCGGCGGAGCGGCAACAGCCATCACACACCTCCGGCAATGCTGGGGACGATCGACAGGGTGTCGCCCGCGGCGACCGGGGTCGCGTCCTTTTGCAGGTAACGGATGTCATCGTCGTTTAAATAGACGTTGACGAAGCTGCGCATTTTGCCTTCGTCGTTGAAGAGCTGCTTGCGCAGGTCGGGAAACTTCTGGGTGAGCGACGCCAGCACCTCGGCGACGGTGGCGCCGGTCAGGTCCACCGAATCGTGCTTGTCGGCGAACTGGCGTAGGGGCGTCGGTATCAGGACTTTGGCCATATCAATTCTTCTTTCTCCGCGACGGTCTGTTCGGCGT
>JALYIB010000022.1 GCA_030775965.1 Acidobacteriota bacterium
GGTGTTATGTGGACGACGGCGTAATCGGGCGCAACAACGAGGTCCGACTGCTGCGCGACAACGTAGTGATCCACACCGGCAAGATCGATTCGCTCAAGCGCTTCAAGAACGACGCGAGTGAAGTGAAGACGGGCTTCGAGTGCGGTATTTCGCTGGTGAATTACAACGACCTAAAACCGGGCGACGTGATCGAGGCTTTCGTAACTGAGCGCGTGGCTGCCGAAGCCATGGCGTAAAGCGCCCGTGCCCGCGGTCGGCGTCATCACTTTCGAACTGCGCCTGGATGAGGCGCATTCTCTCAAAGACAAGCGGCATTACGTCAAGAGCCTGAAGGATCGCCTGCGCGCCAAGTTCAATGTCGCGGTGGCGGAGATCGATCATCAGGACTTGTGGCAGCGCGGGTTGATCGCGTGCGTCACGGTGTCGCCCGATCAGGCATTCGCGGAACAGGTGCTGCAAAGCGTGGAGCGCGAGGCGGCGTCACTGTTGGGTCCCATGCTGGTGGGCGCGACGACGGAGTGGCTGGCGTAGGCGTTATGATACGCCTATGCGGGTGCTGCTAGCATTATTAGTCCTTGCTCCCTCTGCGGTGGCGCAGTCCCCCAGCAGTCCCGACGATTTCCGGGATAAGAAAATACTTCGCAACGCCGATGTCAATCAGCTTTGGCAAACACTCGGGATCAGTGGGAAGATTCGGAAGACGACGGCGGCAGGAGCGAAGCAGACCGACGAGACTTTCAACTGCGCGGAGGATAATCGTTGCGAGGCACAGCGGATCGGTCTTACTTGGCCACTCCTCGATGGCGCCGGTGACGCTGTGGTTAGAGTCGCACCGGCATACCTCAACGCCAACATGAGGCGGTTTCTTTTGTTCCATCAGGAGGGGGACAACCCCTGGCGGTTTGTGGATTACTTGGATTCAACCGAGTGGGATTATGACGAACCATTTGTATCGACGGTTTCTTCGGGCGGCAAGCGATGGCTGGTGGTGCAAGCGTGGCCTCATTGTGGGACTGGTTGCAGTTTAGTCCACACGGACTGGTTCGAATTAAAGAACGGCAAACTCAGGATGGTGCTCACAGTGCCTCTGTCGGGTCACGACAACAACGAGAACCCGGGACGGCAATTCGAAACTCGTTTCGTGCGGGGGAGTCAGTCGGCGAGCGGTGACATACTCGAGTTTGTGTATCACGTCGAATATGGTTCTGGCATTGGATCGTCAATTGAAATGAGTGATTTGTGGGACGACGAGAAGATCGTTCGATTTTACCGGCCCATTGGCCAAGGCGAATTCAAGTTCGACGCGAAAAACCCAGAGGGATCTCAGGCTTTTGTTAAGGAAATCTTTCGTTCAAGCGATGTAGGATTGCCTCGGCTGTTTGACTTAATCCAGGATCACCTTCTTGCAATCGCCCGCGGGCCGCATGATCGACGTTGGCAGTGGCTGAAGGAAATGCTCGAACAGAACCCGTATCTGGATCAACTTGCACGGGTGCGTGCGGCTTTTACTAAAGCTCGTTAAATCCGAAGACACTTCGGCTGGGCGGGTTATATTTATCGTTCGTCTCGCGGTGGGCTGCTGAATTACACAGCCCACCGGGGTGGGGAAGAAAAAGGCGGCGGCCGAACTCTCAGGAAGTTACCGAATCACCCGGCACGTTTGCGGTTCTCCTATTTTCCTCCACAGCAACTTGCGTCACTAAAGAATCGATTCTCGCTCCTGTCCCGCCCCTCCCGACAATGTTTCCGGGGCGGTAAGTCCGTTTTTTAGACGGACGCGGATTCCACCAAACTACGACGAACGGCTTGGCCAAGCCTTACTGCTGATTGGATTATGCAGGAACTGGGCACAACTGCTCTCAGAGGAAAGCGGGAACTAGTTGGAAATGGGCTAGATGAAGTTGGGAGGATGTGCGGTACTGGCGGAGTAAAGTGCCGGAGGCTGCAGAACTTTCCGGCGGCCGTTGGGTAGGTTTTTCCATCCCGCTGAGCGGCGGCTGCGGTATCTAGTTGAATCGGCTCGGGCGGCGCGGGAATGGCGAGGAACATGCAGTTGGATAATCCATGCTACGCTTCACAAAACTCGCACTTCCCCTTTTGGCCCTAGGCTTCTTAGTTGGCGCGCAGGAGCCCAATCCGGCCCAAAACAACCTGCGGCCCGAACCTGGGATGCCCACGCCGATCTTCCGTATCCAAGTGGTTTCGCACACGACGCCGGCTGTCAATTATCTGCACCTCGGCGGGGCTACCAAAGTCAACTTCGTAGGCAGCCCGCTGATGCCTGCGGGCGGCGGGACGGCAACGGTAGAGAGCGAGCGGGGCGTGATCCGCATCTCGGCGGATTTCAAGAATTTTGCGCCGCCTAGCAGCTTCGGCCCGGAATATCTAACCTATGTGTTGTGGGCCATCTCGCCGGATGGGCGTCCGGTGAATCTGGGCGAACTGACCTTGGATCATTACGGCCAGGGTTCGAGCAGCGCCATCAAGACGACTAGCGAAATTCAGACGTTTGGCATGATCGTGACGGCCGAACCGTACTACGCGGTGACGCAGCCAAGTGACGTGGTGGTGATGGAGAATGTGGTGCGGCGCGATACCCGCGGGGTGATTGAGACCATCAATGCGAAATACGAACTGCTGCCGCGCGGCTTGTATACTCGCGAAGGCAAGGCCGGCGGGTTCGTGCCGGTGCGTGTGGATAAGAAAAATCCTTTCGAACTCTATGAGGCAGAGAACGCGATCATGCTGGCGCGGATCGCGGGGGCGGATAAGTATGCCCACGATAGTTTTCAAAAGGCACTCGATTCGCTAGCTTGGGCGGATCGCAACCAGGCGCAGAAGCCCGGTCAGAAGCCGGTGATCACCATGGCTCGCGAGGCGGTGCTGCGGGCGGAAGATGCGCGGGTGATCGCGATTAGTGCGGAGCGCGATGATGTGCTGGCTCAGGAAAAAGCGGCGTCGCTGGCGCGGGAGACAGCATCCAAGGCGAGGGCTGAGGAAGAGGCTCGTCAACGGGCGAATGCTGACGCTCAACGAGCGCAGTCGGACGCTCAACGGGCGCAGGCGGATGCCCAACGCGTGCGGGCGGAAGCGGACCGGGTAGCGGCTGAGCAAGCGCGGGCGCAGGCCCAGGCGGCCGCGGAAGCGGATCGTGCGGCGGCAGAAAGAGCCCGGGCCGAAGCGCTGGCGGCAACCCAGCAGGCGAGCAACGACCGGCAGCAGGCGGAGACGGCCAAGCTGGAGGCGGATCGCGCACGGCAGGAAGCTCTGGAACAACAGCAGAAGTTAGCGTCGCAGACTGAACAAGCTCAGAAGGAGCAAGCGGAGTTACGGCGTCAACTACTGCTGCAGTTCAATCAGATTCTCCAGACTCGTGAAACCGCGCGCGGGTTAATCGTGAATATGTCGGATGTGTTATTTGACTCGGGCCAGTTTTCGCTGAAGCCCGGCGCGAGAGAGAAACTTGCCAAAATTTCCGGCATCGTGCTGGCGCACCCGGGGTTAAGGATCACGGTCGAAGGCCACACGGACAGCGTCGGCGGGGATGACTACAATATGAAGCTGTCGGAGAATCGGGCCAACGCCGTGCGAGGTTATTTGGTCTCGCAGGGATTGGACTCGGGTAGCGTCACGGCACAGGGCTTCGGCAAAACGCGCCCAGTGGCTGATAATAGCAACGCTGCGGGACGCCAGCAGAATCGCCGCGTGGAAATGGTGGTTGCAGGCGATGTGCTGGGAACTAGCGTGGGCGCCGCGACGGCGGCGCCGCGCCAGTAGCGGTTACGCCAGGTCGAATTTTTCGTGATGGAGCTGCGGGTCGCTCTTGACTAAGACGGGCCGGCGCAGCATCTCTTCGAGTTCCTCGAGGAACTTGTTCTGGTGCGACTTGAGCACCTTGGCTACATCGGGGTGGACGCGCAACATGACGTCCTTGCCCTCGATGCTGCGGGAGAGTTTGCGGGCTTCGGTGAGAATTTCGCTCACCACCGTTTGCGGGCTCTTGACGTAGCCGGCGCCTTCGCAATGCGGGCAGGGCGCACAGAGGGTTCGCTCGAGCGATTGCTTCACGCGCTTGCGGGTGATAGCTACCAGTCCGAAATCGTTGAACTGGAGAATTTTGTAAGGAGCGCGGTCGACGCGCATGGCTTCTTCGAGCGTCTGCATCACTTTTTGGCGATTCTTACGCTCGTCCATGTCGATGAAATCGATTACGATGATGCCGCCCAAATCGCGCAAGCGGATCTGGCGCACGATTTCCTTAATGGCTTCGGTATTGGTTTTGACGATGGTGTCTTCGAGGCGATTGGTCTTGCCGACATACTTGCCGGTGTTGACGTCGATGGCGACCAGAGCTTCGGTCTGATTGATGACGATGAAGCCGCCCGATTTCAGCCACACCTTGGGCCGCAGAGCTTTTTCAAGTTCATTGGTGACGCTAAAGGCGTCGAAGATGGGCGCATCGCGGGTGTACAACTTCACCTTGGGAACCAGAGCGGGCTGGAAACGCTCGACGAAGCGCAGCACGTTTTCGTAAGTTTCTTCGTTGTCGATCCAGATGGCTTTGAAGCTGTCGGCCAACTGGTCGCGCAGAATGCGCTGCACGATGTCGAGATCGTGATGCAGCATCACGGGCGCGGGGCGCTTGTCAGCTTTGGTGCGGATGTCCTGCCACAGGTTGTAGAGGAACAACATGTCGCCCGCGATCTCGTCTTCGGTGCGGCCTTCGGCCGCGGTGCGGGTGATGAATCCGCCCACGGGGCCGGGGCGCTTGCCTTGCAGGATGCGCTTGAGGCGCAGGCGCTCTTCGTCGCTGGCGATTTTGCGGGAGACGCCCATGTGCTCAAGGGTCGGCATGTAAACCACGTAGCGGCCGGGCAGTGCGATGTGGGAGGTGATGCGCGCACCCTTCGGGCCCAGGGGTTCCTTGGCGATCTGGACGATGATTTCCTGACCTTCTTTCAGCAGGTCACTGATGGAGGGTTGGCCCTGATTGGGGCGCGACAGCATTTTTTCACGTTCTGGTCTTTCACGTTCCGGGCTTTCGGAACGTTCCGGGCGCTCCGAGCGTTCCTGCCGCGGTTGGTCTTCACGCGGCGCGCGGTCATTCGATTCAGCGCCGTTTAATTCGCTATTGGGCGCTGGCGCGGCGCCGGGCTCGCGGCGTTCGCCGGGGGAACCTTGCGGGCGTCCACGAC
>JALYIB010000023.1 GCA_030775965.1 Acidobacteriota bacterium
TGGCTCAAGCGCGCCGCTTCTTCGTGCTGCTGTTGCGACTTCATCTCGAAACGCGTCTTGTGGGCTTGTTCCAGCAACGTTTCCGCGGAGGCCGGATCGATGGGCTTATAATCCAGCTTGTCGGTGAACTCGATCGACGAATCCATGCGCAGCCCCATGGATTTCAAGAGTTGCAGCGTGGCGCGCGTTCGATCGTTCTCGGAACGGATCAGGCGCTGCCGGTCGTTGGCAAGCTGCACCTCAGCGCGAGTGACTTCGATGCCGGTTCCGGTGCCGGCGGTCTGTGCACGCTTGGCCTGGGCAAGCAGCGCTTCGGACAGCTCCACATTGGCGCGGCCGGTGTTGCGGTCGGCATCCGCGCGCAGGCACGCCAGGTAGCCGCGCGCGACCTCATCGCTCACCTGGCCGCGGGTGGCGTCGTTATCCAATTTAACGGCGGAGAGCGTGGCCTTCGCCGCTTGAAATTTACGTATGTCGCTGATATTCACCACCGATTGCTGGGCGGCGGCGCGCGTATCGAGAACGCTAAACGGTCCGACGATGGCGGGAATCGAAAAGCCTGGAACCGGAATTTTAAAATTGAAGCCGAAAGACTGCAGGTTCGTAGTCTGGCGGCGGTATTGTACCGATGTATCGAGATTGGGCAACAGGGCCGCCTTAGCCTCGGCAACGCGATCCTGCGCCAGTTGAATCGATTCCTGCGCCAGGGCGGCGCGCGTCGAGCCATCCGGGGCCAGAGCGATTTCCACCGCACGTTTCATCGTGAGTGGCAGCGAGCCTTGCGCCAGACCAAGCGACGCGGTCAGCAATAGCAACAATGGAAGGCGCATTAGAATTCCTTTCTTTTCGTAGAGGGGACGGCGACCGGAGCCCGCAAGCCCGCTGCCAGAAAAGGCACCAGACGTCCCATTACAGCGGTGCGGTCGAAGGGCTGTCCGCTAAGCAATGGCATCACGCCCGAAAGAGCCAGCAAGTGGGTCATCGATCCGGCCATGAATTGCAGGCGCCAGAAGCGTTCTTCGGCAGGCAGGTTGGGGAGAGCCTGCCCGATGGCTTCGCAGAACCGTTCCACCACTGGCAATAAATGGCGCTTGTAAACCCGCTCCACGAATTGGTCGGGATTGGACAGCACGCGCCCGAGCATCGGGGCCGCCGCCTTCCCCTCCACCATCAGCAAGGGAAGGAGGAACGCTTCGACGATTTTCTCCACACTCGGGGCGGGGCCAGCGGCATCCAGCAGCGCAAAACGGCTGCGATTCATCGGCTCAATGCGGAGTTCGATCAGGGCGTCAATCAGGCTCTCCTTGGATTGAAAGTGATAATTCACCGCCGCCAGATTGACTTGCGCTTCGGCAGTGATATCCCTCAGGGATGTCCCATCGAACCCGTTCATTCCAAACAATTTCTCGGCAGCGTTTAGAATCTTGGTTTTAGTGTCGACAGAGCCTCAATTCGCATCGGAGATCATACGTATGTTTCAAGCGTACGATTGTTTCATCCAGAAGTCAAAGCTTTTTTGCGGTGGAGTAAACTGCCAATGTGCTTCCCTGCAAGCTGATTTACCACTCCGGTTACGATCTGAATCTGGGCGGTCACGTTTTTCCCTCGCAGAAATACCGCCTGGTTCGGGAACGCCTGCTGGCCGAGGGCTTCGCGGGACCGGCGGATTTTATGGAGCCTCAAGCGGCTGCCGAAGAAGATCTGCTGTTGGCCCACAAGCGCGGCTGGATCGTGCGCCTTCTGGGGGGAACGCTCGATCGCGATGAATTAGCGCGGCTGGAGATTCCGTATTCGCTTAAAATGGCGGACGCATTCGTGCTGGCGGCGGGCGGTTCGATTTTAGCGGCGCGGTGCGCGCTGCGCGACGGCGTTGCTTGCAATATCGGCGGTGGATTCCATCATGCTTATCCCAGCCACGGTGAAGGATTCTGCGCGATCCACGACGTGGCGGTGGCGATCCGGCGCGTGCAGAAAGACGGGTTAATCGAGCGCGCCATGGTGATCGATACCGATGTCCATCAGGGCAACGGCACAGCCGCGATCTTCGCCGGGGATGAGACCGTTTTCACGCTCTCCATTCATCAGTACCACAACTACCCGCAGGTCAAGCCGCCGTCGAACCTGGATATTCACCTGGAGAATGGCGTTGGCGACGAAGAATATTGCGAACGGCTAGGAGAAGGTTGCCGGAAAGCGCTCGCTCAATTCAAACCGCAGCTGGTGATGTACGTCGCGGGCGCCGATCCTTATATGCACGACCAACTGGGCGGCCTTTCTCTGACGATGGAAGGGCTGAAATCCCGCGATGAGTTGGTCTTCGATCTGGCACGGGAGTTTCAGGCTCCGGTAGCGACCACTTTCGCCGGCGGATACGCGCGCGATGTGAACGACACAGTGACCATTCACGCCAACACCGTCAAGGCAGCGGCGGGACGGTTCGTGCGAAAATAGGAGAGAAAACGGTGCTCGTCAACACATACTACGAGAACAAAGTGGACCAACTTCGCGACGTGGTGAAGCGCCTGGATAGGGCGCTGACGAGTGCCGGGATTCGCTATCAAGTGATCGGCGGATTCGCGGTTTTCTGCCATGTGGACCGAATCGACCCGCTGGCCGCCCGTCTGACTCGCGACGTGGATGTCGCCATTGACCGGAACGATCTGCAACGGATCGCCCAGGCCGCCAAATCTATTGGCCTGCAGTATCGCCACGTGGCAGGGATAGATATGTTAGTGGACGCGGCCGCGCCGAAAGCACGCAGCGCCATTCACCTGATTTTCGCCCGTGAGAAGGTGCGCCCCGAGTATACCGAGCCCGTTCCGGACATCTTGGAGCCAGCACGCACAGACGAAGGGGCTTTTATCGCCCCGGTGATCGATTTGGTGCGCATGAAACTAACGAGTTTTCGTTTGAAAGACCAAGTCCACATCCAGGATATGGATTCGGTGGGGCTCATCACGCCGGAGATAGAGAATTCGTTGCCTGAAGCACTCCGCAAACGGCTGCAGCAAGTGCGCGCGAGCGAGTAGCTCAAGCCTTGGGCGCCGGCAACACCGGAGCGTGGGTCAACAGCATGTCCTCGAAAGAATAGTCCTGCTTGCCCGCTTGACTGTGGCGCAGGTACCATTTGTAGGATTCCTGTAAGCCGGCCGCGAAATCGGTGGGTTTGAACTTCAAGACACGTTGCGCCTTCGCGGTTACCTGCGTGATCGGCGGCATATCCAGATAAAAACCAAAATACATTTTAGGACCCATCGGATGTCCGCCGGCGCGCAGCAAATACTCGCGAGGAATTCGCACGAACTTCGCCGGCTTACGGCAGACTTTCGCCAAGGCTTCGACGAACTCCGATTGCGCCACTGGCCGCGCGTTGGCGATATTGAAAGCGTGCCCGACTGCGGACCTTTCTTCCATGGTCCGCAAAGCGGCCCGCACCAAGTCCTTCACATAGGCGAACTGCATTAGACGGCGGCCATCGCCGGGAAGGATGACGGGCCGTCCGGCACGCAGGCGGTCCCAGAAAAACGCCTCGCGATACATGGGATTTTCCGGACCGTAAATGAAAGGCGGCCGCAGAGTGACTACGGGTAATCCAACACGCTGATGCAAGCGGAACAGCGCGCGCTCGCTGGTGGCCTTATTGCGAACGTAGAGATCGGCGGCGTCGTCGGGGGCCAACGCGTCGCCTTCGTGATGATTGAGACCGTCGCCGTAAGCCGCGACGCTGGACATGAAGATGTAGCGGTCAAGCGACCCGTTGATCGCGCGCACCGTGCCTTCGACCTGCGCAGCCGTGGTCCCCCGCTGCCAGTCATAAACGTTGTCGAAGACCACCTGGAAGCTTTTGCCCGCGAGAGCGGCCTTCATGGCCCTAGGATCGTTGCGGTCGGCAACCAGATTTTTGACCTTGCGCCCAAGCGAGTGCTTAGGCTTGCGGTGCAGCACGGTCACGGCGTGCCCGGCTTTCAGTAACTCGGCCACAAGGTGGCGGCCGATGAACTGCGTTCCTCCGATCACCAGGCAATTCATGCGGAAAAATTCATCGGGTAAAGCGGAACCGCAAACGGACTAATCGTAATATTCGAGTCCGAGATGCGTGATCAATTCTTCGCCGCGCATCCAGCGCAGCGTGTTCTTCAGTTTCATGAGCTGAATGAAAACGTCGTGCTCGGGATACAGGCCCGGCGCCGTCATGGGCGCTTTGAAATAGAAGGATAACCACTCCTGGATGCCGCGCATTCCGGAGCGCTGCGCCAGGTCCATGAACAACACCAGATCCAGCACCAGCGGCGCGGCCAGGATGGAATCGCGGCACAGAAAATCGATTTTGATCTGCATGGGATAACCCAGCCATCCGAAGATGTCGATGTTGTCCCAACCTTCTTTGGCATCGCCGCGTGGCGGGTAATAATTGATGCGTACCGCGTGGTACAGATTCTCGTACAAATCGGGGTACAACTTGGGCTGCAGGATCTGATCCAGAACGCTGAGCTTGGTTTCCTCTTTAGTTTTAAAGGAGCCGGGATCTTCCAGCACTTCGCCATCGCGGTTCCCCAGAATATTGGTGGAAAACCAGCCGTTAATCCCCAGCATGCGTGCTTTGAATCCGGGAGCCAGCAGCGTCTTCATGAACGTCTGCCCGGTTTTGAAATCCTTGCCGCAGATGGGAATGTTGCGCTCGCGAGCCAAATCCAGCAGAGCCCGGGTATCGGTTGTCAGATTCGGCGCGCCATTGGCGAAGGGAACGCCGGACTTCAACGCCGCATACGCGTAAATCTGACTGGGCGCGATCTCGGGATCGTTTTCGCACAGGCCTTTTTCAAAAGTCTCGATGGTCTGATGCACGGCGGCGGCGCGGTGGAATACTTCGGTGGATCCGCACCAGATCATCACCAGGCGGCTGGCGCCCGATGTCTCGCGGAACTGCGCGATGTCATCCATCAGCGCCTGCGCCTTGTCCATCTTGCTACCCTTGGTCTTCACGTTGGGCCCGTTAATGCGGCGGATGTATTCGGGATCGAACACCGCCTTCATGGGCTTGATCGCCGACAGCGGTTCCTTCAATTGCGCGAGCAGAGTGGGCTCCAGGACCTTGGCGTTGACGGCAGCTTCATAAGCAGTGTCTTCGTAGATGTCCCAGCCGCCGAAGACCAGATCGTCGAGACCGGCCAGTGGCACGAAATCCTTGATCTTGGGCGAACGGCCATCGGTACGCTTCCCCAAGCGAACGGTGGAAAGCTGCGTGAGCGAGCCAACCGGGAGTCCAAGCCCGCGTTTAATTGCTTCCACACCGGCGATGAAGGTGGTGGAAACTGCCCCGATGCCGGGGATCAGAATGCCTAGTTTCCCTTCGGCGGGCGCAATCTGGACATTATCTTTGGCGGGCAAAATTTTGGTGCTCCTAAGTGGATCGGGCAGGATTTCTTCGAAGAATGACGCCTATCCTACGATATACTAGCACTTCATGGTGAATCGCGCGACCAGCGGGCTCGTGAGCGCCACTCCCAGTGGCTCTGTGGCAGCATCGCCGACCCCTTCCGGCGCCACCATTTCCGCCGTGCTGGTGGACGACGAAAAGCTGGCGTCGGACGAACTGGCCTATTTGCTCAAGGACTTTGCCGACGTCGAAGTCATCGCCATCGCTTCGAACGGGCTGGAGGCGGTAAAGTTGATCGCCGATCTGGAGCCCGATCTGGTTTTTCTGGACGTGCAGATGCCCGGTCTCGACGGGATGGGCGTGATTGAAAAGCTGCGCGCGCAAGGCGTGCCGTTGCCCTACTTCGTGATGGCCACGGCTTACGACCAATACGCGGTCGAGGCATTCCGGTTAGAGGCTCTCGATTACCTTTTGAAGCCGGTAGAAAAGGACCGGCTCGCCACGGCAGTCGAACGCGCCCGGAAAGGCATCTCCGAAAGAGCCAAGAACGCTGCTCCGTCCGATGTGCCGGCCGCCAAGCCATCGTTGCAGCGTTCGAAGTTATTGGTGAAGAGCAATCACCGTAACTTCATCGTTGACGCGCAGGATGTGGTCTACGCGACCATCGACGACGGCCTGATCACGGTGGTGGCGGCGAGCCTCGAAGGACAATCCAACTACCGCACGATTGAAGAACTGCAATCCAACCTCGACCCCGACATGTTCTGGCGCGTGCACCGGTCGTACTTAGTAAACATCCACCGCATCAAGGAAGTGATTCCGTGGTTCAAATCCAGCTTCCAACTGCGCATGGATGACAAGAAGCAGACCGAGATCCCGGTGAGCCGCGTGCAGACGAAAAGACTCCGGGCTTTGTTGAAACTCTGAGGGCCCCTAGTCACGGAGTCGTGTCGTCCAGCGGAATTCGCTGCAGCAGTCTCCAGCGAACATTCTTCCAAAGAAAATAGTGCATATAATTGCGTCGCCCTTTCGATGGATTTGCTCTGACGACCATGAGATGGCTGCTCGCGCGAAACTCCACTTTGGCCACCCGATGGATAAATAGATCCGGATTGCCTGGCACGGCGACCGGGACATGCCACTTGACGTGTACGGTATAACAGTACATGCTGGAGGTAGGAAGGGAGCTAAATGCACCTGGCTGGGTTTCGGCATAAGGGGCTGCGGCAACTCTATGGCGATGACAGCTCGAAGGGATTGCCGGCTGCCATGGCAGACAAGTTACGCAAGCTGCTTTTCGCCCTTGAAACCGCGCAGAATCTGGAACAACTTGAACGCTTTCCAGGCTGGAAACTACACCCATTGAAAGGCGAATTAAAAGGTTTTTGGAGCTTGACCGTCACCGGAAACTGGCGCGTGATCTTCCGCTACGACGAGGCCACTAACACCGCCAGCGATATCGATTTAACTGACTACCATTAGGAGGCAAACATGCCCATGAAGAACCCTCCCCATCCAGGAGACCTGATTAGGACCGAGATCATCGAAGCGCTGGGCTTGAATGTCACCAAAGCGGCCACGATCTTGAAAGTCCGGCGCGCCACTTTGTCGGACTTGCTAGGTGGCAAAGCGGCGCTGTCGCCGGAAATGGCTCTTCGCATCGAAAAAGCTTTTGGCCCCGACATGGACCATCTTCTGCGGATGCAACTCGCTTACGACGTGGCCGAGACGCGGCAACACTCCCGACAGATCGGTGTGAAGCGTTATGTACCGGCGTAATTCTCAGAAATGAAAAACCCCGCCCGACCTGGACAGGCCGTAAGGGGTTGTTCCTAAGACTCGAATTTCAGCGTGAAGCAGCCGGTCAGGCACACCAGTGCTTCAGTCCGAACTCGGCGTAGTCGTGATAAGAGTCGAGATCGCTTCTCTCCAAAATCGCCCGCAGAAATTCACTCACTAGAGTTCGCTGAACAACTTCGAACGGCTCGACCAATTTGGCGAGCCCCTTATCGTCCCAATGTTCACCCGAAGTACCCGGGCACAGAGAATACAGCGTAAACTCCAAAACCAGGTTATCGTCGTCGAACTTCTCCACCGAACGGAGGAGCCAAGCTGGAAGAAACGCTATTAGCGCCCGCTCTTCAAAGAGAGGAAGCGACAACGAATTATCGTCCACGAATGCGCCCGGAACTTCGTCCCAACGCTTGCCAGGCAATTCCCGCCGCAAGGCGATGCCCTCATCGCATTCATCATGCGTTGAAACAAGCCCATAGAAGGGCTGCGGAGCAGTACAATGAGGCTATATGAAGACGGCGCGTTACGTCCATTGGCAAGACCAGGGGATGTGGCTCGGTTACTTCGAGGAGTTTCCCGACTACCTGACCCAAGGTGAATCGCTGGAGCAACTACGAGAAAACCTCCGCGACCTTTACGCGGACCTTACCAGCGGTGAGATTCCAGGCATTCGCAAGGTGGCTGAACTGACGCTAGGATGAAGCGGGCTGATCTGATCCGCAAGCTGGAAGAAGCCGGATGTGCTCTGATACGGCATGGTGGGAATCATGACTGGTACCGCAATCCGAAGACAGGGGCCGCTCAACCGGTACCGAGGCATCGAGAAGTCAACGAGTTTCTTGCCAAACATATCTTGAAGAAACTCACCTAGTGTGCGTCCCAAAAATGAAAAACCCCGCACGACCTGGAGAGACCGTACGGGGTTGTTCCTAAGACTCGAATTTCAGCGTGAAGCAGCCGGTCCAGAGGAGGAGCGGCTTCGGCACTGAACCGAAACCTGAATTTAAGAGGTTCCAGATTAAGAGTCGGCCACCTCACGCGTGGTTAGAGTGCTGTAGTTACTACTACTTCCAGATATCATTAGACTGGACCACC
>JALYIB010000024.1 GCA_030775965.1 Acidobacteriota bacterium
ATCGTCGGCCGCGCCCTCCCCGATGTGCGCGACGGCCTCAAGCCGGTCCACCGCCGCATCCTTTACATGATGCAGGAAATGGGCCTGCACCATAACCGGCCCACCAAGAAATCCGCGCGCGTGGTCGGCGACGTCATGGGTAAGCTGCACCCGCACGGCGACGCCTCAATCTACGACGCCTTGGTCCGTATGGCGCAGGATTTCTCCATGCGCTATCCATTGATCGACGGCCAAGGCAACTTCGGTTCGGTCGATGGAGATCCGCCCGCCGCCATGCGGTACACCGAAGCGCGCCTCGCCCGTATCGCCGCCGCGCTGCTCGAAGACATCGATAAGGAAACCGTCGACTTCAAGCCCAACTACGACGAAAGCGAATACGAGCCCGAAGTCCTGCCCACGCGCATCCCCAACCTGCTGGTCAACGGCAGCGAGGGCATCGCCGTCGGCATGGCCAGCAAGATCCCGCCGCACAACCTGCGCGAGATCGTCGAAGCCTGCATCGCGCTGGTGCAGAACCCCGCGATTCAACTCCCCAAGCTGATCGAGATGGTGCAAGGCCCCGATTTCCCCACCGGCGGCATCATCCTAGGTCGCGAAGGCATCTACGATTACTTCAAGACCGGCCGCGGTTCCATCAAAGTGCGCGCCAAAGCCGCCACCGAAAAGATGGGCAAGGACCGCGAAGCCATCATCGTCACCGAGCTCCCCTATCAAGTCAACAAAGCCCGCCTGATCGAATACAGCGCGGGTTTAGTCAACGAAAAGAAACTCGAAGGCATCTCCGAAATTCGCGACGAGAGCGACCGCGATGGCATGCGCATCGTCTTCGAACTCAAGCGCGGCGAACAAGCCGAAGTGGTGCTCAACAACCTGTATAAGCAAACGCAAATGCAGGTGAACTTCGGCGTGATCCTGTTGGCCATCGTCAACGGCCAGCCCCGTGAGCTAGGCCTGCTCGACGCCCTGAAGCGCTTCATCGACCATCGCATCGACGTCATCCGCCGCCGCACCGATTACCTTCTCCGCAAAGCCCGCGACCGCGAACACATCTTACTAGGCTTCCAGCGCGCTCTTACCAACATCGACGAAGTGATCGCCCTGATCCGAGCGTCGAAGACCCCGCGCGAGGCCCGCGAAGCGTTGATGAATTTCATCACGCCCGCCGAAGCCGCCGCCTACGCGAAGCTGGTCGATGCGGACCCCCGTGGCCCCCGCTTCACCGAGCGCCAAGCCCAGGCCATCATTGAACTCCAGCTCCAACGCCTCACCGGCATGGAGCAGCAAAAGATCATCGACGAACTCGCCGACATCCAAAAGCAGATTGCCGAATACCTGGACATCCTGGGCTCCGAAAAAGTCCTCCGCGCCGTAGTCGTCAAAGAACTGAAGGAAGTTCAAAAAGACTTCGGTGACGACCGCCGCACCGAAATCGTGGAAGACACCGGCGAGATCCGTCTCGAAGATCTCGTCCAAGTAGAAGATGTCGCGGTGACCGTCACCCGCGGCGGCTACCTCAAGCGCACCGCCGTCGACACCTACCGCCGCCAGACCCGCGGAGGCAAAGGCCGCATCGGCATGTCGACCCGCGCCGAAGACGTGGTCGAGCACCTCATCATCGCCTCGACGCACGCCTACTTGCTGATCTTCACCAACAAAGGCCGCGTCTACTGGCTCAAGATCTACAACATCCCCGACGCCACCACCACCGGTAAAGGCAAACATGGTTCCGGTCTGATCAACCTGCAGCCCGACGAATCCGTAACGGCATTCTTGCCCGTCAAAGAATTCGTAGCCGGCAAGTTCATCGTGATGGTGACCAAACAAGGCGTCATCAAGAAGTGCGAGCTGACAGAGTTCGACAACCCGCTGCAACGCGGCATCATCGCCCTGGGCATCGACGACGGCGACGAGCTCCTAGCCGCACGCCTCACCAACGGCGAAAACTACATCTTCCTAGGCACCCACGAAGGCATGGCTTGCCGCTTCAAGGAATCCGACGTTCGCCCCATGGGCCGCCCCGCGCGCGGCGTCCGCGGCATGGAACTCGAGGAAGGCGACTACCTGGTCGGCGTCGAAATCGTCGAAAAGGACGGCCTCATTCTCTCCATCTCTGAAAACGGTTTCGGCAAGCGCACGCCTCTCGTCGATTACCGCCTCACCGCCCGCGGCCGCAAGGGAGTCATCAATATGAAGACCACCCCGCGCGTCGGAAAAGTCGTCGGCATCCTCTCCGTAAAGGAAGATTCCGACCTGATGATCATCACCAAGCAAGGCCAGATCATCCGCATCGAGTCGGGCACCATCCGCCAAGCCGGCCGTTCCACGCAAGGCGTCCGCCTGGTGAACGTCGAAGCCGGCGATCAAGTCGCCGCCGCCAGCCTCATTCCGGAAACGGAAGCCGTCGGCCCGCAGGAAGACCTGCCGCTGCAGTAGCCACTTACTTGGAGTGGCTCTTCGACCACTCCACCGCAGCTTTCTTAGCCTCGTCTATTTGCGCCGGCGTCATCTTGGCGCTGACGCCCGCGATATATTGCTTAGCTTCCGGATCGCCCTGCACCGCCGCCATCACCAGCCATTTATAGGACTCCACCACATCGATCAAAACCCCTTCTCCCTTGTCATACATCACGCCAAGGCTTGTCCAAGCGCGCGGAAACGCCTGCTCCGCCGCCTTACGATACCAGCTCATCGCGTCCGCGGGACTCTGCTTCACGCCAGTGCCGAAGCGGTACATGTTGCCCGTAAAATACTCGCCCGGCGCGTACCCCTGATCCGCCGCCTTGCGGAACCACGTCGCCGCCTGCTCCTCATTTTTGGCGATCCCCTGTCCGCTCGCGGTAGCAATGGCCAGGTTCGTTTCCCCTTCTGCGAACCCCTGCGCCGCAGCTTTTTGGAACCAGCCCACTGCCTCGGTGTAACTTTGCGGAACGCCCAACCCAGATGCGTACATGCCCCCCAGCGTCGATTGCGCCCGCGCCATGCCGCCCTCCGCCAACGGCCGCAGGATTTTCGCCGCCGCGCCAAAGTCTTTTTTCTGCAGGGCCGCCCGAGCCTCCAGATAGGTGGCCTCCGGAGCCTGCGCCAACGCCGCCGCGCCCAAAACCACCCACATAGCAATCGATTTCATGAATCCACTCTACAATAGGAGCATGGACCACAAAGAGCGCCATCTTTTCGCCGCGCTCAAAGACATGGGCAGCGTAATCGTGGCCTACTCCGGAGGCGCCGACTCCGCCTACCTAGCCTGGGCCGCCACCAGCGTCCTCGGCGATAAAGCCCTAGCCATCACAGCCGACTCCGCCTCGCTCCCCGAATCCCACAAATCCGACGCCGAGACTTTCGCCCGCGAACACAATATCCGCCACGAATACATAGAAACCCGCGAGTTCGACAACCCCGCCTACGTAGCCAATAACCCCGACCGCTGCTTCCACTGCAAAGACGAACTCTTCACCCGCCTGGCCGCCGCCGCCGCCGGCCGCGGCATCGCCCACGTGATCTACGGCGTAAACGTTGACGACCTAGGCGACTACCGCCCCGGCCAAGGCGCCGCCAAACTCCACGGCGTAAAAGCCCCGCTCGTGGACGCCGGCCTGACCAAGTCCGAAATCCGCGCCCTCTCCCAACGAGCGGGATTGACCACATGGGACCGCCCCGCCTCCGCCTGCCTAAGCAGCCGCATCCCCTACGGAACGCCGGTAACAATTCAAAACGTGAAGACCGTAGACCGCGGCGAAGCAGCCATCCGCGCCCTAGGCTTCCGCCAATTCCGCGTCCGCTTCCACGGCGACATCGTCCGCATCGAAGTAGCCCCCGAAGAACTAGACCGCGCCATGACCCTAGAAATGGCCCAAAAGTTCACCGCCATCTTCAAGCCCCTAGGCTTCCACTACGTCACGCTCGATCTGGAAGGCTACCGCCAAGGCTCGCTGAACGCCGTGCTCGGATAGTCCGCCTTCAGTTCAGAGAACCGCACCGTCGTTCTTCCTCATCACCTTCTCGGCCAGTGTGATGCATCCGTACACGATAGCGTAATCCAACACAGCTACCGGCAAAAGACTAATCCCTGTCAAGTTTCTATTCTTCCAGGGAATGAACAGAACTAATGGAAGCTGTAAACCGGTCGCAAATGTGACTACTATCCAGAACCATACGTGTCTTCTTAAGTCCCAACGGGCCCTAATGACAAGGAGAACCAATGCTGCACAAATCGATGCACCTATCCCTGTATAGAAGTCGCCCAGATAAGCGAATATCAAGAGTATCGGCGATGAATATAGCACCGCCAAATAAGCCCCTTTTGCCGTCACCTTACGGGGCATTTGCTACCCCCCATGCATGATCGTATCTTGCATTACGCAACCAGTCTACCGCGCCGGGAAATCGCAGTCACCGCCCAAGCTACCGCCCCGGATGAACTAGAACGCGCCATGACGATGGAAATGGCTCAGAAGTTCACCGCCATCTTCAAGCCGCTAGGTGCGGGACACCCCTGTCTACGGTAAGAAACACATCGTACCCGGCAGCCTCTGCCTCGTCAAGAAGCTTCCCGTTCTTTAGGCTTTTGAAACCCGCCCATTCCGCGGTGTGAACCTCGTGGCCTGGCAGGTGGTGTCGGAAGTCAAGCGGCAAGCATTCGTCGAGCAAGATCTTCATGCGATCTTGGCGAGTAGCGAATCCTTAGCCTCCTCAAGCGCCTGGATTGCCTTCTCGCGCGACACGCTGGGAAACTGGCGCAAGAATTCGCCAAGTGCATGACCACCTTCCAGGTAGTCGATCAAGTTCTTAAACGGTACGCGGGTGCCCTGAAAACAAGGCGTCCCATTCATGATCTCGGGGTCGGATACGACGGCTCGATCTGACATAACGCTTTCATTGTACATGTGTTGCTAGCGAACGAAGGATTCGCACCCGATCAACGGCGCAGGCATCCGCAAAGTAGCACCAGCCTCGGCGCAGTGGTCGTCGCGCATCTCGGAGAGATCGCCTTTCCACAACCCTTTTCCAAAAAACTCCACGATACTCCGCATCTTCTGGAGGCGCGCTTCTTCCACCACATTCCGTACCGGCGAAGTAGAGGTCGGCCGCTTCACGCAACCAGTCTACCGCGCCGGGAAATCGCAGTCACCGCCCAAGCCACCGCCAACACCACCACGCACCCGATCAAGTTGTACCAAAGATATGCAATCGGAGTGAACCGCGCCACCGCGAAAGTGGTCGCTTGCCCCGCCAACACTCCCCAAAACGCCGCCGTCCCCCCCGCGCGCTTCATGAAGAACGCCACCACGAAAACTCCCAGCATGCTTCCGTAGAACAACGACCCCACCTGGTTCACCGCCTCGATCAACGCCCCAAACCCCTGCGCGAAGTTTGCAAATGCGACTGCATAAAGCCCCCAGAAAACCGTAGCCACCCGCGACGCCATCAAAAAATGCCGATCCGACCCCTCGCGATGAAAGTGCCGCTGATAAACGTCAATCATGCTCACCGTCGCCAGCGAATTGATCTCTCCCGAACTAGCCGACATCGCCGCCGTGAAGATCACGCCCAGAATCAGCCCCACCAACCCCCGCGGCAAGTAGCGCGTGACGAAAGAAAGAAAGATATAGTTCGTATCGCTGTCCGAACTCAACTTCCCAGCCTCATCGCGCACCGCGTTCACCTTCTGCTGAGCCGCGCGAAACTCCTCGCCCGATCCGCCGTCCTTCACTTTCCGCGCCCCCACCTCCCGCTCATCGAGCGCCTGCCGGTACCGCCCCTCCAGCCCGCGAAACTCCGCCGTCTGCTCCAACCGCTTCAACTCCACCGGCTGAAACAACAGAGGAGGCCGCTCGAACACGAAGAACACAAACACCATCGCCCCGATGAACAAAATGAAAAACTGCACCGGCACTTTAGCCATCGCATTCAACAACAACCCCAGCCGGCTTTGCCCAATCGATTTTCCGGTCAAGTACCGCTGCACCTGACTCTGGTCCGTCCCAAAATAAGCCAGCATCAAGAACGTGCTGCCGATCAACCCGCTCCACAAGTTGTACCGGCTGTTCGGATCGAAATGCGTATCGACCGCGTTCAGCCTCCCCGCCGCCCCCGCGATCCGCACCGCGTCCAAAAACGAAACATCATGTGGCAGCTTCCAGATCGCAATCACCAGCGCCAGAATCAGCGCCCCCATGATCATCATCATCTGTTGCACATCCGCATAAGTGACGGCCTTAATGCCACCGAGGGTTGTATAAAGAATGATCAGCCCGCCCATCACAATCGTAGTCACGTAATACGGCCACCCCAGCACCACCGACATCACAATCGACGGCGCCGCCAGCGCAATCCCCGCACCCAACCCGCGCCCAATCAGAAAAATGACCGTGACCAGCGTCCGCGTCTTCGCATCGAAGCGCTGCTCCAGATATTCATAAGCCGTGTAAACTTTCGCCCGATGAAAAATCGGCACCGCTGTAGCCGACAAAATCACCATCGCCACTGGCAGTCCGAAATAGAACTGCACGAAGCGCATCCCATCGACGTAAGCCTGCCCCGTGGTCGATATGAAAGTGATTGCGCTAGCCTGCGTCGCCATGATCGACAGACCCATGGCGTACCACGGCATCGTCTTTCCAGCCAGCAGAAATTGATTGACGCTGTTCGATCCCCGCCCGCGCCACAGCCCGTAAGAAACCAGGAATGTCAGCCACCCGAACAGGACAATCCAGTCAAGCGTGGTCATCGGTCACGCAGGGGGAGCGTAATGTTTCGTGAACATCCAGGCCAGAAAGATTACAACCGCGAGAAACGCCAGCACGACGCCGTAAACCCGGCCCCAAGTTCCCAAAAACGGCGGCGGCTCGTCTTGGACAACTTTCTCCGCCATCACTGAACTTTCGCCGCGCTCAGCATGTTGGCGAACAGCCGGTAAGCCCCCGGCACCCCCGCCGGCAGCTGGCGGAACCAGTCATACGAAGTGAAGATGTACGCGCCCTTGCCGTAACGCGTGTACAACTCGCCGCCCAACAGTTCCTTCTCCCCAGGATCGTGCGATTCCAAAACACTCTGATACCGCGCGTCCCATTCCGAAGCAAAATTCAACCCGCGCTCCTGCACCCACCCCG
>JALYIB010000025.1 GCA_030775965.1 Acidobacteriota bacterium
CGATAAGCCTCGCAGCTATCCACAAGTACATCCGTGCTGTTCTCCACTCGGAATGCATAGCCGCCACTAAATTGCGCGCTTTCGTCAACCACTAGATTTCGAAATATTAGATGATTGTGGAAATTACTAAATACCACGTCCTGGCGGACTACCGCCGTGTAAACTTTCCCGTCCGTCCGCGGATCGGAATTCGGCGAATTTATCTCCAGCGTTGTGCCGTTGTAAGACCACGAGTTTACTAAAGTGGTGGCATCATTAGAGGCGTTGTAATAGAAAAAAGTGTGATTTACCAAGGCCGACAATACCGGCGTTGCGATTGTATAAGAGTAGATTCCGTTTCCGAGCGATTGAAAAGACGCCTTGTTGAGAACAACACTTCCCCAGAATTTAGGCTTCGCTCCGCTCCCATAGTCCGCGAAGGTGATGGGGTTGCCGGCAGCGCCGTCGGATGGTACCGTCAGCGACTCATGCCATTCGCCGCCACGCTGGAAGAGGATGATATCGCCTGGATTAAAAGCGCGGCCATTGACCTTGGCTACTGTTTGCCACGGACTTGACGGCGATAATCCGTTATTGGCATCGTTTCCGGTTGGACTGACGTAGTAGGTAGTCCCTGTGCCGAATTGAGGCGGCGAAGTATCGGTCACTGTGACAGTGACTTGCTGCACGACCGAACCCAAACTGTTCGATGCCGTCAAAGTGTAGGTAGTGGTCTGAACGGGTGCCTCGTAAATAAAAGACTGCCCCGTAACATTGTTCAAGTCTTGTCCTGTGGTATCCCCGATGGAATCGACCATCAGGCTGGTCGCGTTTGAAACAGACCACGAAAGTCTGGTGACGGTACCCGGATGAATGGACGCCGGCGAGGCGGTCAGAGCAGAAATGCTCGGCTGAGCGGAGCATAGGCCCGCACCCAGGCAGGAGACCCAGAGGATACGCCAAATTGGGGATTCCGCCTGACACCTAATAACCGAACCCAGGCTTAGCGTCCCCATAGTCCGAATGAACGCCAGCAGGATCTCAAATAGCTTTTTTCGGGACAGGGCTGATTCCTCACTTTAACGATTAAAAATCTGTTTCTTCGAGATTCCAGGTCAGCTTACAGGTCGGGCGAGGAGTGCGGCGTGGGAGGGCGTGATCAGAGGATGGTGAGATGCTACTTGAAAGGCGACTCAATGTCCAAGGCGGAAGTTCTGGGGAAGAGCGAAAGCCACATACGAGTCGCCGGGATCACTTCCTAGTTTGCCGCCCCCCGTCGCTGCGATGACGACGTACTGACGGCCGTTGACTTGATAAGTCGCCGGTGTAGCGAAACCGCCATAAGGTAGTTTGTAACTCCAGAGCTCCCGCCCATTGGCACTATCGAACGCACGGATTTTCAGATCGCGTGTGCCCGCGCAGAACACTAGTCCTCCAGCGGTGACAATGGCCCCTCCGAAATTTTCGGTTCCAGTCTTAGGAATTCCTCGATTTGTGAGCTCGTCGTATTCACCCAGAGGTACCTTCCAGACGACCCTGCCCGTATTAAGGTCGATGGCATTGAGAGTTCCCCAGGGCGGCTTGGAGCCTGGATAACCCTGGTCATCGAGTAATTTGGGGTAGCCCTTGGTGACATATTCGAACTGAGTTGCGCCGCCGGCGGCACTGTCCTGTGGAATATCCCGATCGAAGATGAAATCGAAGAGTTCCTGACGCGACGCGGGGCTGATCAATATCGGTGGCATCGAGTTCCGGCCGTTCTTTAAGATGTCGATCACTTCGTCATCCAGCATTCGGTTTCCCAACCCGATTAGCGAAGGAGCCATCCCTTTGCCCTTGCGCTCAACTCCGTGACAGGCGGCGCAATCCTGTTTGTAAATCGTTTCTCCAGGGGTTGGACCAAGTCGCGGATCACGGACGGCTCCAACCTTGGTCCGCAAAACGGTCATAATCCAGGGGAGTTCATTGGCGCTCACATAGAGTCGTCCAGCGCTCGGATCGAACGCTGCGCCGGTCCACTGAGCACCTCCGTGTACGCCGTAATAAACTGTCGCCTTCCCGGGCTCGAAGGGTTCGAACCAACCGTAATTAGCATGCTCGATTTGTTTGGCAACAAACGCATGAGCTTCCGGCGAAATATCGGTTACATCGGCCTCCGTGAAAATCTGTCGCGCAAATGGTTCGGGGCGATCGAAAATAGGTTGGTAAGGGGAGGTTCGCTCCCCAGCCAGCTTGGAAACGGGAGCGCGCCGGAGACGGTAGGGGAATAAGGGTTTACCGGTGAGCCGGTCCAACAGCAAAGTATTACCGATTTTGGTAACCTGCGCCACAGCATCCACACGTTTTCCGTTATGCATTACGGTCACCAGATTAGGCGCGGCCGGAATATCTAGATCCCAGATGTCATGGCGGATCTCTTGAAATGACCAAAGGAGATGGCCTGTCTTGGCCTGCAGGGCAATCACACTGTTCGCGTGCTCATTTAGTCCCGGGTGGTCAAAACCGAGAAAATTGGGATGCGGGGAACCCGTTGAAACGTACACGATGCCCCGTTGTGAATCCATCGCAATTCCGCCCCAGGCATTTCCGCCGCGGTCCTCATCGGGCGGGCCCGATGGTTTACCGAGCACATCGAACTGCCAAAGTTGGCGTCCCGTCGCGATATCGTAGCCTACAATGACGTTCCAGTTCGCAACTACGATAACGTCTTGAAAAATTGCGGGAGACACTACGCCCCCGGAAGCTACCTTGCTGTCCCGCCCGAAACCAGCAGCAGGTTGACCCGATTTCGGATCCAGGGCGAAGAGATATTCCCCGGAGGTAAAGAAGAGGCGGGGGCCTACCGAGCCATTGCCCTGCCAGTAGACTAGCCCACGCAGGGCCGGCCGTCCTCCGCCGGGCTTGAAGCGCCATATCTCGTCGCCACTTGCCGCGTTGATTGCGACGATGTAATCGCCTGCTGTCGGTG
>JALYIB010000026.1 GCA_030775965.1 Acidobacteriota bacterium
TTTGAAAAGTGACTGAATCAACCAGTTTTCTGCTCTCTCCCATTTCCTCCCGCGGCAATTTAACTCACCAGAGAATCGATTCTCTCCTGTCCCGCCCTCTCCACAATGTTTCCAGGACGGCTAGCCCATCGCTTTCGCAATGGGCGCGGATACCACCAAACAACAACGATCAGCCTGCGCAGGCTTGTACTGCAATTCGATTATGCACGGGTGCGGTGCGGATGGCTCAGGTTTGAAACGGGATGTGGCTGAAGACGCTGGGGTTATCGGCGCTAAATAAACGCCATGGTTTTTACGCCGGAAATATCGAAACGTTTCCGGCAGCGCATGTTTTTGCACATAGCTTTGTCGTCGAGCAACACCATATAACTGGCGAATTTGGCAAAGCGGGCGCGGTCGCGTTCGTCGGCGCCGCGGGGGACCTGGTCCAGTTTCTTGCGCAGCATCCAGCGCAGATCGTAGGTATCGGCGGTGCGGCAGAAGGGGCAATTGAGGGTTGCCGGCTTGGTGGTTTCGGACTCGCGGAAAAAAGCTCGCTCTTCCATAAGGGCAGTGCCCTTTATAGCACAGCAGCGCGTACACTCAAAGTTTGGGGGCCTCGCCGCTGTATGCAGTGCTATATCACCGATCGACGCACTCTGCCTGCCAACACCAACCTGCTGGACAATATCGCGCGTGTTCTTGCGGCGGGGGTGGAGTGGATTCAGATCCGCGAGAAGGATCTTTCCGCACGGGAGCTTTTCGATTTGACGGCGCTGGCGCTCGGGCTTCCCAATCCTCATCGAGCGAAAATTCTAGTGAACACGCGGGTCGATGTGGCGCTGGCGGCGGGAGCTGCCGGGGCACATTTACCTGGGGGATCGCCGGCTCCGCGGGGCTGGAGGGCGTGCAGTCCCCAGGGATTTTCGATCGGGGTTTCGTGCCACACGCTGGATGAAGTGCGCGCGGCTGAACAGGAAGGGGCGGATTACGCGATGTTCGGTCCGGTGTTCGCGCCGCGCTCTAAAGCGACCGCGCTGGAGCTGAGGGGCCTGGAGGCGCTGGCCGAGGCGGCGCGGGCGGTTCGGATTCCGGTGCTGGCGCTGGGCGGAATCACTCGCGAGAATGCGCTCGACTGCATGCGGGCGGGGGCTTCCGGTGTCGCCGCGATTTCTATGTATCAGTCCTGGTCTCAGGCCTGTTAGAATTCTTGCGTGGCACATGCGGCGATGAGTCAATCTTTTACGCGCGAGGCGGCGTTGCGGCTGCTGCACGTTTCCGAGAGACAGCTCAAGAGTTGGGAACGGCAGAAGCTAGTGGAGCCGGTGGCCGTCTACTCGTTCCGCGAATTGCTGGCGCTGCGCACGTTGATCAAGCTCCGCGAGAGCAAAGTGCCGCCGCAGCAGATCCGGCGCGCGCTACAGGCGCTCACGAAAAAGCTGCGCGGGGTGGACGATCCGCTCACTGAGCTGAAGCTCTACGCCGACGGCAAGAAGATTCGCGTGGAGCTGGAAGGTCATGCGATGGAGGCCGAGTCGGGGCAGTTGCTGCTGGACTTCGATCGGGGCGAGCTGAGCCGGCTGCTGGAGTTTCGTCCCAAGGAAAATCCGCGGGCTGCACAAGATCAGCGGCAGGCGGCGGAGCATTGGTTCCAACGCGGGCTGGATCTGGAGGCCACGGGGGCTCCGCTTACGCAGATCATCGAGGCGTATGAGAAGGCCATCGAGCTGGACCCGGGGTCGGCGGGAGCGCTGGTGAATCTGGGGACGATTTATTTCAATACGCGGAACTTCACCATGGCGGAACGGTTTTACACGCTAGCGACGGAGACCGATCCGGAATACGCACTGGCGCATTTCGATTTGGGGAATTTATGCGATGAGTGCGGGGATCGGGGGCGCGCGCTGGAGCATTATTTGGCGGCGCTGCGGATTTCGCCGAACTATGCGGACGCGCATTACAACATTGCGCTGCTGTATCAAGGGGCTCGGCAGAATATGAAGGCGGTGCGGCATTGGACGGCTTACTTGAAGTTGGATCCATCGAGCGAGTGGGCGGGGATTGCGCGGCGGGAGTTGGATAAGTTACGGGAGGCGGCGGTGGTGCGGGGGCGGTGAGGGTTAGTGCGTCATCGAATAGACGACGTAGTTGACGCCGATGCGGATGCCTAGGGCGGAATACTTTTCGGGGTAGCGCGGGGAGTCGGCCCATTCCCAGGAATCGCCTACGTCGGAGTTGAAATCCATGACCACCATCAGGCGGCCGTGGTCGTCGTAGATCCCTTTCCAAAAGTCGCGGTAGCCATCGTTGCGATAGGTGGTGCCGCGCATCAGGGCCCACTGGCCGGGGATCTGGTAGCGGTCGTCTAGATCGTAAACGGAGTGGAAGACGGGGTCTTCGTTGTCGATTTCGACGATTTGGCGGTCGGGGAAAATGACTTTCATGGTTTCTTCGAAGCGGTCCCATTCCTCGGTGCCCCAGAAATCATCGAGCATGAGGAAGCCGCCGCGCAGCAGGTAATCGCGGAGGCGGGCGGCTTGCGAATCGGTGAGTTTCCAGTCGCCCATTTCGCCGGCGGCTAGCCAGGGCCAGTTGAAGACGTCGTCGCCGTCGTCGAGGTTGATGGGCTGTTCGACGGAGCGCGTGTCGGTGCGCGTGAGGCGGCGGAGGGCCATAGAGAATTGTCGGTCAGCACGCGGATAGTCTTGCGACCAACTGGTGCCGCCTTCACGCCAATCGGAGCGTCCGCCGTAACCGATGGGGCGGCTGAAGCGGGCGCGCGGGTGGGGCGGATACATGAGGCGGCCGAAGACGAACTCGGCGGGGACGCGGTAATCGTCAGGCAGGGGGACGTTGTCGTAGCCTTCGAGGCTGGCGTAGACGCGGAATTCGCGTTGAAATGCGTAGAGCGCCGTGACGGAGGCGGCGATACCGCATAGCACTAGGCAGAGGCGGGTCCGGGCAGTCATGCAGCCAGTTTGAGCATATCATTATGGGGGGCGGCGGACCGGGTCGTGTATCAGTTTGGATGGGCCGCGTTATAGCTCCCCATCCGAATCAAACTCGGGAGCAGGTTCGGTGGTTAAGACCGGACGCAGGTGAATCCCACATCTAGGTCCTTCTTGCCCAACCGTGCTGCGCCGTCGAGATCAAAAGCTGCCATGTCACCCGGAACTCGTGCCCCTGGAGAGTGTGCAGGGTTAGCCTGGGGCGTTCCAAAGACCTTATCGACAACGAAACCATCTGCGCACGAGCCGTAAAGAAGAAAGCCTCCTCCGGTGAGCAGGTAACTCGCGTATGCTTGCCAGGGCCGAAGAGCTATGCCCGCCTGCGAGACGCGGAAGTGGATGGGATGACTCCCATTGAGATGCATTTCGACCCGATACTCGCGGATTGCGCTGTCGGGCTTGACGTTGGAAAAATCCGGGAAAGGCGCTTTGTGCACGCACCGATCGACGGCCTCGATTTGTTCCACAATCTGGCGGATGTTTCCTCTGGCCGAGATAATAAGCGCGCCCTGCGATTTGACTCGACAGCCTCGCAGAATGGCTAAAGAGTTTGAGCCTTGCTCGAATAGCTCGATAAAGACTTCCCCGCACTGCGGTTGGTCCAGCTTCAGTTCAAACC
>JALYIB010000027.1 GCA_030775965.1 Acidobacteriota bacterium
GATTGACCCCGTCTACGATCATTCGGGCACATTCCTTGGAACTCTCGTCCAGCTTGTCTGCATTGCGCCCTATCAATAGATCCGTGAGCGCGCCGATGCTTCGAAGCGGATTATGAAGATCATGTGCAAGTCCGTAGGCGAACCTTTGTAGCTCTTGGTTAGAGTGCGACAACGCCTCGCTTTGTTGTGAGAGTTTTTCATTAGCAGCCCGAAGTTCTTCTCTGGAATCTATCAAGGCTGCGTTCAATCCTCGCAATTTGCCGACGACAATTGCGACGGCTATACCGATCACGGCAAAGAGTGTCAGGCTTGATTGGGCCATCACAAGGGGGAGGACATTACTCTCAAATAACAAGAAGGCGAGGCCAAGGCTGAGCGCAGTTGCGAGTAGTCCGGTAACGACGCCGCCGTAGGCAGCAGATAGAATCACGGCGATCGTAAAGCAAACAAGGGGTGCCTTGCCAGCGAAGAAGGGCTTAATTGCAATCGTCAGGGCCATGGCCGCGAAAACCAAGACTATAGAAATGAGATAACGCTTCAGGTCGGATCGTTGGACACGGCGGGCCATCGTCACTCTTCCTGTTGCGATGGCTTCGACTCGCCAGCGCGGACTAATTCTATACAACTTCAGCGAGAGTCGTCAATTGGCGTCGTTCGATGCGGGGAAGATATGCACGACCAGCGACTGGCGCACGTGCTTTACCCGTGAGGAAGCATTCTGTCAGCCGACAACGCAGTGCGCCACCGTTGGAATGGCCGAATGCGTACTTTCGGATTTACGGCCCTAAAATGCGCTTTTGCCATAGACAACGCGCGGTTTTGTGCCGCACCATCGGTCAACTCTTCCATTTCCACGTCAAGAGGTTCAGGACCCACAACTCGAAAGTTCCAATGGTGAAGCCCTCTTTTTATAAGTACGAGCCACCGTTCTGGGTCAATCTTTGCTGACAACATTTGCCGAATTAAGCCACTGGACATGTTTCGCCTCCGTCGAGCGGCTCGATGCCGCTCCTTAAACCGGTTCCGCCTTCCGCGGGCAGGCATCTTAGTACTGGCAATCGGAGTACCATTTCGACGCGAAAAACGGCGGTGATGGCGGGAAGCAGTAGGGAGCATAACTGCCGTTTGCTGCCCCGCTACAAAATAGCTTGAGAGGTCTCACCTTACGGCAATTGAAACTTCCACACCCTATGTGAATGTCCCTCTCTCCAGACGCCGGCGCCGGTTTTCCATAATCGCCTAGCCATGGTTTTTCTCTCTTATGGAATTGCAAACACGAAAGGCCGCCCACATGCGCATGGTGCGGCCTTCGAATTAACCGCATCTACATTTTATGTGGGACAGCACCAACGGATTGATCACTAGAGGCTTCGCCTGTTGAAGAAATGTCCTCCGCCCCTGTCTGCTTGAGCAGTTCTTTCGCGCGGGTGATTTCATCTGAGGTGTCACAATGTACGGAGAGGAGAACGCCGCCGTCCTTAATGCGGCCTTCGTAACGCTTCGCTTCGTACTCCGGGATACCCATGCCAACGAGAGCCCCGATCAGGCCACCGACCGCGCCGCCGACGCCCAGCCCGGCAAGGGCTCCCATGATCGGACCGGCAGCGATGAATGGACCAACTCCAGGAATCGCCAGTGCGCCGATTCCGGCTAACAAGCCCAGGGTGCCGCCGAGAACTCCACCGGTCGCCACGCCCGTCGTTGTGCCTTCGGGAGCCTTGGTGTTTTTCTCATGAGCGAACTCTTTAGAGCTCTGATTATCAGGCAACAGCACGGAGATATCATTCGAGGAGAAGCCTGCGACAGTGATCCGGTTAACGGCTCCTTCCGCCTGAGCGACGCTTTTGTAAATGCCAAATACTGCTGTATTTTTTCCTGCCATTTTGAAGCTCCTTTTGTAGATTGGTTAGGGCGCGACTGATAATTGGTCAGTCACCTTATCAGCACCCGCGACAGCAACGGCCTTCGCGACTACCGATTGCTTTTCGCTATCGGTCTTAACGGGCCCCTTAAGGGTTACGGCGCCGTTCTGGGTTATGATCTTGACGTTGTGTGCGTAGGTAGAGAGGGACTTATCCGCCATGATCGAGCGGCGAATTCTTTTGGTTACGTCTTGATCGCCAGCGTTAGTTTTCTGTTGATCGGCTGTAACCGCGCCAGGCTTAACATCACCTTTATTGACCTTGGTGTTGTCCGGCTTCGGCGCGTCCTGCGCGACGACGCCGATCGCCAGCGAGCACAGAAGAATCGGGAGGATGGTCTTCGGAATATTCATGGTTCTCCCCTTTAAGCGTCCTTCAACTTTTTAGCTCCTTCTTCCATCTTTTTGCCTGCGGAATGCGCTGCATCCTTCGCTTTGTCTGCTACCTTTTCTGCCGCTTTTTTGGCCGCAGCGGCCGCGTCGTCGATTTTCTCTTTGGCCTTGTCTTTTAGATCGCTCATAGAATCTCCTTTTGGGATACCGTCAACCCGTGACAAAACCCGCGCTGACGGTTCGTGAATACACAGCAAGTAGAAGGCCATCGGATTGGCGGGGGGATGTGGCGCCCATCACGCGCGAGGTGCTGCGGAAGAACACCGTCAATCCAGCGCGGCGCCCGATCATCCTCGTTTCGTAAACCATTTGCCATCCCCCAATCTAGCGACGTCAGGCCTGCGCCGAGTAAGGACGGTTGATGAGAAAACTATTCCCTGGGCGCCGGGCGGAGGCGATTCGGCATGAGCCACTCCCGTTAAGCAACATTATCGGTAGGTTATAGTTTCATGCGGGTGCGTACAGCGGATCGCGACTTTCACCGACGTGATATTCACACAAGTTTTGGAAAACCTCTTCGGTAACCACCTCAAACTTCTTAAGATACGCCGCACCGAAAGAAGTAGTGATTGCCACGTCTGCGGCGTCCCTACCGGTTGCCATAAGAATTCGTCCAATTCTGGGCGTGTTGTGGCGCGCGTCAAAGCTCCACCAACGGTTCTCCAGATACACCTCGAACCAAGCACTGAAATCCATGGGTGCCGGCGAGAAAGGCACGCCGATGTCGCCGAGATAGCCCGTGGCATAGCGAGCTGGAATATTCAAACACCGGCACAGTGTTACGGCGAGGTGTTGAAAGTCGCGGCACACCCCTACGCGTTCGTTGAATACTTCGAGGGCGGTGCGAGTCCGCCGGGCATACTCATATCCGAACGTCACATGATTATGCACCCAATCGCAAACCGCCTGGACGCGCTGCCAACCCCGGGGCAATCCGCCGAATAGTTGGGCCGCGGTGTTCGATAGCAGATCCACTTCGCAATAGCGGCTGCTCAGCAAATACTGAACCGTGTCTTCGGGTAGATCTTCTACATCCATTTCGCGCGCCCGTAGTTCTACTGGATCGGGAGCGCCGGAATCATAAATTAAAGTCGAACCAGATAACCGGACGGATCCCTGCGGCGATAGGAATCTTGCACAGCGATTCCCGAAGGAATCGATGTAATATGTGACGCGAGTGTTCGGATCAACGCTCAACTCGTCAGGTTCTTGAAGGTCGTGAGATCTTGACGGATGAACGCAAACCATCCCCACGAATGAAACAGCAGAAGGAAGATCGAATTGGATGTCATAACCTAACTTGATGAGCATTTGGGGTCTCTTTACCGAGGTGGGAATAGCTTACAAATTGACTTCAAGGAGCTCCGTTCGGAGGTCCGCTTTCGACCTAAAATAGAGGGCTATCGAGCAAATTGTCGAGGTCTAGAGCGCGCATTTGCCACTCGTTAAGAGAAGCCAAGAACGAAAGGCGGGTCTCCGCTTTCGCCGTACTCAATTTGCTCAACTTAGCCCGAAGATGCGATTCGATCTGCCTGAGTTGCCGCAACTCTCGTAAAATGTAATTTTTTTGAAGCTTGGTCATACATGCGTCCTACTTATGTTGGTTGAATCAGTCCCGACGCTAATAGATCGCAATCAGTGATGGGCCATAACAAACCATGCCAACACCAGCACACCCGGAACGCCTAAAGCCCAAGCTAATATGTATCGCATGTGATATCTCCTACCGCCTGTCAGCAATCAAACCGCCATTCTTTTCTGAAATCGAACTTCAAGAATCAGCAAGTTATAGCTGTCCACGCCTCTGCTTGCCCGAGCAGACTGCAGATTTCACACTTCATGTGCACTGCTTGCGGACCATTCTTCAACCGGCCGACGAGTGCTGCTAAGGATGATTGGAAATGAGCGAACGGACTTCGATTCCCGGTTCCCTCTAAGCTGTCGTTATGGCCGGGAATCTGATCGATTAACGCGTGGGCGAGTTCATGCGCAATCGTGAATCGCTGTCGGACCAGAGATTGGTTTGGGTTGCAGACAATTTCAAGACCGTGGTCGCTCCTTGCGAGAAAACCGGAGCCTTGTATGACTTCCTTTCAGATCCTGATACCCATGCTACTCACGATGGCATCAAGGTCTGTCGGTGGGAAGGTCGTTCCTCGAAGCAACACTGATGTTCGCTCGACAATTGCCGTTTGCGTGTCGCGAAACCCTCGGACAAAGGCCTTTGCGGCATTACTACGCCAGTGTTGCTTCATCGGCGCGGATAGTTGATCGCAGTCTGTATTATAGTGTCCGGTACCCGCTCTCGCGGCATAGCGTAGATCCACCTTTCCCACATAACCAGAGTTTAAAAAAGCCCTGGCTGCGTCGAACTGGCGGCAAGAGGCAGCATGAAATAAAAAGTCGAGCCTTTCCCAATCTCAGACTCAACCCAGAGTCGCCCTCCATGCCGTTCCAC
>JALYIB010000028.1 GCA_030775965.1 Acidobacteriota bacterium
TCCCAAGCCAATGAGCGCGTGTCGCAAGTTAACCTAGAACGCGCGAAACTCGAGGCACGATTTGTGCGGCATACAATCCGCCGCGCGCTTAGCAGTGAAGAACGAAGTGAATTCATCAAGATCCTAGAGCCGTTTAGCGGGCAACGGGTCGCTGTGTGGGCATCCGCAAGAGATATGAGGGTCGCCGAGACCCCGAAGGATTTTGAGAAATACTTTTTTGCTGGGGAACTACAACGAATGGTGATCGAAGCGGGATGGGAGCATGACGACGAACACAGGTTCGCCCTGAGCGCACCTAGTGGAGTAATAATTTTCGTAGAAGGAAGCGTCACCACCGAAGCAGCGAATGCCTTGGCGCTTGCCCTTAGAAGCGTAGATGTGTCTTGTACCTTCGCCTTTTCGGAAAAGGCACCTACGCCCCTGATTGTTGCGGTTGGGCCGCTGTAGCAGGATCAACAGGGGCACGCGCCCGTATGATTGATACACTCCCGGAAAACACCTTTTGGGTAGTCGTTGGTCCAAAGCCGTAGCTTTAGCACTTCTCGCCGCCCTAAATCAAAACTCCCAAGGCTATGTACGCTTCGTACCCCCGACGAACCAGTTATCCTAAAACTAATGAGTACGGTGCCAGCCACCACTCCCCCGCCTACCCTGCGCGAGCGCACCTCCTACACCGTGCTGGTCATGATCAGCTTCTGCCACTTCTTGAACGACATGATCCAGTCGCTGCTCCCCGCCATCTACCCCATCCTCAAAGGCAACTTCCATCTCGACTTCGCCCAAGTCGGCATGATCACCTTCACCAACCAACTCACCGCCTCCGTCCTCCAACCCGTCGTCGGTTCCTACACCGACAAACGCCCGCAACCCTTCTCGCTCAGCATCGGCATGGGATGCACGCTGGTCGGGCTGATCGTTTTATCCCTAGCCTCCTCCTTCCCCATAATCCTGGCCGCAGCCGCCATGATCGGCATCGGCTCCTCTGTATTTCACCCCGAGTCCTCGCGAGTAGCGCGCATGGCCTCCGGCGGCCAACACGGCTTCGCGCAATCGATTTTCCAAGTGGGCGGCAACGCCGGCTCCGCCACCGGACCTTTGCTAGCCGCCTTCATCGTCCTCCCCCACGGCCAAGGCAGCCTGGCGTGGTTTTCGCTAGCCGCGCTCCTAGGCATGGCGCTGTTAGGCAAGGTCGGAATCTGGGCCAAAGCTTACCGCGCCGCGCGCGCCAAAATCGCCAAGCGCGTGAGCGATCACGCCGATCACGGACTCTCCTCCAAACAAGTGAACTGGTCCATAGCCATCCTGGTCGGCCTGATTTTTTCCAAATACATTTACATGGCCAGCCTGACCAGCTATTACACGTTCTATCTCATCAGCAAATTCCACCTGCCCGTGCGCAACGCCCAAATCTACCTGTTCGTTTTTCTAGGAGCAGTTGCGCTAGGCACCATCATGGGAGGCCCCATCGGGGACCGCGTCGGCCGCAAATACGTAATCTGGTGCTCCATCCTGGGAGTCCTCCCCTTCACGCTCCTGCTCCCCTACGCAAATCTTTTCTGGACCGTAATCTTCAGCGTCATCATCGGCACCATCCTCGCGTCCGCCTTCCCCGCCATCGTGGTCTACGCGCAAGAACTGCTCCCCGGCAAATTGGGAATGATCTCCGGATTGTTCTTCGGCCTAGCCTTCGGCACCGCCGGCATCGCCGCCGCGCTGCTAGGTCAACTGGCCGATCACACCAGCATCGGCTTCGTCTACCGCGCCGTATCGTTCATGCCTCTGCTAGGATTGCTAGCGATCTTTCTTCCCGATATCGAAGGCGCCATGCGCCGGACAAAGTAGCGTCACAACCCCGGTTCCGTCTCCAACCCGCCGCGATTCAGCCACTTCGCGCTTTGCCTTTCCGCCATCGCCTGCCGTCCCGCGCATACTGCAATCAGTTGTACAGCCTGCGCAGGCTAATCGTTGTTGTTTAGTGGTATCCGCGCCCGTTGCGAAAGCGATGGGCTAGCCGTCCTGGAAACATTGTGGAGAGGGCGGGACAGGAGAGAATCGATTCTCTGGTGATCGTTA
>JALYIB010000029.1 GCA_030775965.1 Acidobacteriota bacterium
CGCCAAGCCTACTAGCGTTCTAGCCACCAACACCTCATCGCTAAACATCGACCAAATCGCCTCCGCCACCGAACGCCCCGAAATGGTAATAGGACTCCACTTCTTCAGCCCCGCCAACATCATGCGCCTCGTCGAAATCGTCCGCGGCCGCTTCACCCGCGACGAAGTAACCGCCACCGCCGCGTCTCTCACCAAGAAGCTAGCCAAGATCGGCGTAGTAGCCGGCAACTGCCCCGGCTTCATCGGCAACCGCATGATCAACGTCTACGGCCGCGAAGCCCAGTTCCTCCTCGAAGAAGGCGCGTCCGTCGAACAAGTCAACCAAGCCCTCTACGATTTCGGCATGCCCATGGGCCCCCTGGCCATGTACGACCTGGTCGGCAACGACGTCATGCGCGACATCGCCGGCATCGCCGGCGCTCCCCCCGGATCCCGCCGCCCGCTCGTACTCCCGCTCTTATGCGCGCAAAACCGCCTGGGTCAAAAAACCGGCAAAGGTTGGTCACGCTACGACGAAACCCGCAAGCCCCAGCCCGATCCCGCAGTAGCCGCTCTCATCGCTTCCACCGCCCGCGCCGCCGGCATAGAACGCCGCGTGATCCCGCAAGAAGAAATCGTGGACCGCTGCATCCTGGCGCTAGTCAACGAAGGCGCACGCATCTTAGAAGAAGGCATGGCCCTGCGCTCCTCCGACATCGACGTGATCTACATAACCGGCTACGGCTTCCCCCCCTGGCGCGGCGGACCCATGTTTTACGCCCAAACCCTCGGCCCCGCGGCCGTCCGCGCACGCATCGCAGAATTCGCCCAACGCCACGGACGAGCGCTGTGGACTCCCGCCCCAGCCCCCTAGTACAGCCAAAAGTGAATCTTCTCGGAAATCCCCCGAATCGCCCCGTTAAACGCCATAATTACCCCTAAATCCCGCCCATCGACACTTCGATCCAAGCCGTGTTCCACGATAAATTCAAACACCATCGGCTTGCTCGAATCCACACGAGCCGGCAACTCCGCCTCGTAATACTTCTCATCGGTTCCCGAATAATTCTGCGTCCCCGCACCGTGCCCGTTCACCGTGCACGACATCTTAACCATCGGTGAAACCGCCGCCACCGCTGCCGGAATAATAAATTGCAGCGAAAACTTGGGCGGCCGCAGCGCCTCCAGCAGCGTAACCTCAAAGCTGAACCGCTTCAAAGTCCAAGCCCACTTGAGCTCCGTGACCTCCGTCCACCCCTCAAGCAATCGAATGTCTGCCGCAGCCGATAAACGCTCGCTGCGCATAAACAAAAACGCCCGCGCGTCTTTATCCAAATCCACCGGATTCGCCGGCGCCGCGCCAAATCTCAACTGATCCAGAATCCGCCACCCACTGCGCTTGGCAATCCTTTCCAGCCCCGCCGGCGAAAAAATCCATTGATTTGTCGGATCGTGATTCGTCTCGCGGTGATCCAGCAAATAAGCCAGCGCCTCATTCTTCATCGCCACGCCGGACTTCGTAACGTCCGCCACACGCGTGCTCAAAATGCAATACCGGCAATGTCTTGCCAGCGTCTCCAGCGCCAGATAAGGATTCTTCAAGTGATACAGCACGCCCAGCGAAATCGCCAGCCCATAATTCCCGCCCGGCAACTCCGTCGCGTAATCCGCATCCAACTCGTGCACCGCCACCGCCAGATTCATCCGCTCGCGCAGCGCCCGCACCCCCGCCATCCAATTGTGATTGCTCGGAGGATTGTCCGCCGCCGCCACCTCGCACCCCAGACTCGCGAAAAACAACGGAATATCGCCGTCCCCGCATCCGAAATCAATCACCGGCCCCGACTCAAACGCGCGCGCAAAATCCGCGAAATGCCTGCGGAAAAAAGTCGCCATGTGATCGATCGACGCCATGCTGTCGTAGGGATACCAGGTCAGTCCCAACGGCAGCGGCTCTTTCTTTGCGTCCGCCAAAAGCTTCGAGAATTCGAAGCGGCTATCGAGAATTTCCTGGGCGCTGGCCGGCCGCCGCCGCGCAATTGAATTCGCAGACATGTCTTACGATTATCCCCGAACTCACTTGCGATCGGCTGATTCCTCCGCCAATCCCAACGGCCGCGGCGGGACTCTCTCCGCCAGATCCGAACGCTTCTGCGCCTGCCTCGCGAACACGTACCGCAGCCCCAGCAGCATCGCGATCGCGAGCAGCGTTCCCGGCCCGATGCGATTCTGCCGCGACGGAATCGCATACTCATAAATGGACAGCCCGAGCACCAGCAGCGCCATCAGCAGAGCAAACTGACTTCGGAATCGCACGCCCACCTACCTCAACTTCGGTCCGTACCCGAGCCTTCTCCCCAATCTCAACCAGCGCGAATCCGCAGCCATCCGCAACTGGCTCTCCAGCGCCGCCACCCGGCGCTCCAGCGCGGCCTTCTCATTGTGCAGCCGTGAAATCTGATTTTCCAATTGCGGATTCCCCGCCTCCACTGCCTCCGTCGCGATCACCGCAGCCGGAGGCTCCTGCACCGGCGCTGGCGCTTCCCACACCGGCATTGCCTTAGGCGCAACCCCCGGCTCCCGCGCCACTTTACGAGCCACCAACGGAAGACTCCAATTCCCCACCAACATAATCCCGAACTGCGGAACCGATTCCGTTTGATACACCACCTGCGTGAATCCCGACCCGCACAGCTTCTTTGCCATATCCCGTTGCGAAAAGTGCCGCATCACCAGCGTCGCGCCGATCCCGCCATGAAATTCCAAGTTCTGATGTACTTCCAGCGTCTTGTCTTTCTTGCGATTGACCAGCACATGCTCGCCGCCCAATTCCACAATGGAATATTCGTGCAGATCCGGATAATGCTCCACCGTATCTTCGTCCGCCGCCGAAGACGGCACCGTGATGCACAAAACTCCGTGCGGCTTCAACAGCCGGAAGGCCTCCTCAAACGCGCGCTCCACCGGAATCGCCACATGCTCGAACACATCGCTCGACAAAATGAAATCGTAGGTCCCGTACTGTTCCGGATGCGGCTGCGTGATATCCAAGTACGGCTGCCGGTCGTAATAGGTATTGGTGTAGTCGAATTTCTCTTCCAGCGGCGTCGCATACAACAAAGCATCGCTCAACCCGAATCCGCGAATCTTTTTGTCCTTGGGAAATTCCGGCAGTGTCCGCGCCGCGCCGAATAACTCAATCGACAGCATGTGAATCAACGCCCGCATGCGCACATTCGACCCGCAGCCCGAGCACGTCGGCTCCTCCCATGGAATCTCGTTCAATGCGTTCCCCGTGCCGCAGATATTACAGGTGAAAGAGATCATTAACGAACAGGGTAACGCAAAGCCGATATCATGAAGCTGTAGGTATGGCTCCCGCAAGAAGAATCAATCCGTTGCTGCGCGTCATGTTTAGCGTGGTTCTGCTGGCATTCGCCATCTTCGTAGTGGTGTTTAAAAGATCCACTACCCCTGCTAAAACCGATCTCCTCACGCCCTCGAAACCCTTTCTGACCGACTCGCCCTCCTCCGAAGGCGCCAACCGCTTCGCCTGGATTCCCAAATATCCCGGCGCTACCACCGAAAACATCAGCAGCAAACAAACCCGCGGCGAGCTCACCTACGGTTTCAATTTCCACAGCCCCGACGATTTTAAAAAGGTTCTCACCTATTACCGCGATCAACTTCAGTCCGCCGGTTTCCAGGTCGACTTAAAGGAAACCACCACCGCCGCCGGAGAATTGCATGCCACCTCCGGCAACCAAGACCGCTCCCTCGACGCCATCGTCGCCAACGTCTCGCAAGGCACCGGCGCCGAAGTGGGCGTGACTGCCATCCAGCATCAATGATTGAAACCAAAGTGACGAGACGTAAACCAGAAGTGAAGAGCCCCGCCGGCCACTGGCCGCAACTCCACGCCGCCATCGAAGCCGGCGCCGACGGCGTTTACTTTGGCCTAAAACATTTCACCGCCCGCGCCAAAGCCGGCTTCGATCTCGAAGAACTCCCCGAAGCCCTGCGCACCCTCCACGCCCGCGGCGTCCGCGGCTACGTCACTTTCAACACGCTGCTCTTCGAACACGAATTAAAAGAAGCCGCCCGCGTCATCGCCACCATCGCCGAAGCCGGAGCCGACGGCCTGATCGTCCAGGACCTCACCGCCGTGCGCCTGGCCCGCGAAATCGCCCCGGAGATGAAACTCCACGGCAGTACGCAAATGAGCATCACCGACGCCCGCGGCGTAGAACTAGCCCGCAGCCTGGGCGTCGACCGCGTCACCCTCGCCCGCGAACTGTCGCTCGAAGAAATCCGCGCCATCGCCGCCGACTCCCAGTGCGATCTCGAAATCTTCGTCCACGGCGCGCTCTGCGTAGCCTACTCCGGCCAGTGTTTTTCCTCCGAAGCCTGGGGAGGCCGCAGCGCCAACCGCGGCCAGTGCGCCCAAGCCTGCCGCCTCCCCTACGAATTGCTGGTCGATGGCAGCATCGAACCCCTAGCCGATGCCCGCTATCTCCTCTCCCCCGGCGATCTCTACGCACTGCGCCAAATCCCCGAAATGGTGGCCGCCGGCATCGCGGCGTTAAAAATTGAAGGCCGCTACAAAGACGCCGAATACGTGGCGCTAACCACCCGCGCCTATCGCCAAGCCGTGGACGAAGCCTGGGCCGGACGCCCGCTCAGCATCACTCCCCGCGAAGAACTGCAACTCGAACAAGTCTACTCCCGCGGCCTGGGCCCCTTCTTCCTAACCGGCACCAATCACCAAACCGTGGTCGAAGGCCGAGCCCCCCGCCACCGCGGCGTTGAAATCGGAAGCGTCACCCGCGTGGACTTCGATCGCGTCACCATTGCCCCCGCCCCTGCCAACGACATCGCCCCGCTCAAACCCGGCGACGGCGTAGTGTTCGACGCCGCCTCCTGGCGCACTCCGGAAGACCCCGAAGAAGGCGGACGCGTTTTCGCCGCCCACCGCCAACTCGCGGGCGATATCGAATTGCAATTCGGCAACGGCGCCATCCGCTTCGACCGCATTCACGTAGGCGATCTCCTCTGGCGCACCCACGATCCCGAAATCGACCGCCTCGCGCGCCCGTTTTTAGAAGCCTCTAATCCCGTGGCGCGCCAGCGCGTCAACGTAACCGTCGAAGCCCGCGAAGGCGAACCCCTCCGCTCCCTCTGGTCGCTAGAAAAACAGCCGGACATCAGCGTTCAGATCGATTCCCCCGCGCCCCTCGACCAAGCGCAGAACCGCGGCCTGACTCTCGCAACACTACGCGAACAATTCGCACGCCTCGGCAACACCGCCTACGAATTAGGCGACGTGACTCTCAACCTCGAAGGCTCCCTCTTCGCCGCCGTCTCCACCCTCAACCAAATGCGCCGCGAAGCCGTGGAAAAACTGCAAGCCGTCGCATCCCGCCCACCCCACGCCGAAGTCCACGACCCCACCGCCGCCCTAAAAAAATTCGCGCGCCCCACGCCCGCGGCGCACTCCCACGCCGCGCCCCAAATCCACTTGCTCGTCCGCACGCCCGAGCAACTTGAAGCCGCACTGACACTAGCCCCTGCCAGCATCACGCTGGATTACCTGGACCTCTACGGCCTCCGCCCCTCCATCGAACGCGTCAAAGCCAGCGGCATCCCCGCCCGCGTAGCCAGCCCCCGCGTCCTCAAACCCGGCGAAGCCCGAATCCTGAACTTCTTGATCGATCTGGACTGCGAAATCCTAGTCCGCCCCGCCGGCCTGATCCATGCCCTACGCGCCCATGCCCTACGCGCCCGCGCTCACGCCCCGCTCATCGGCGACTTCAGCCTGAACATAGCCAACTCCATCGCCGCCGAATTATTCCTCGATCTCGGCTTGGACCGCCTAACCCCCACCCACGACCTCAACGCCGCGCAAGTAGCCGCCCTCGCTCTCAGCATCGGCCCGCAAAATATAGAAACCATCGCCTACCAGCACCTCCCCGTGTTCCACACCGAGCACTGCGTCTTCTGCCGCTTCCTCTCCACCGGAACCAGCTATCGCGATTGCGGCCGCCCCTGCGAAAAACATCGCGTCTCGCTCCAGGATTCCAAAGGCCGCGCCCACCCCGTCCTCGCCGACGTCGGCTGCCGCAACACCGTCTTCGGCGCCGAAGCCCAGGAAGCCAGCGCCCACCTCGACGCCTGGCAGCGCGCTGGCATCGTCCACTACCGCCTGGAATTCGTCCACGAATCCCCCGAGCAAGTCCGCCAAGTTTACGACGCCTTCGACGCCGCCCTCCACGCCCGCGCCACCACTAAGGATCTAGCCGCCCAACTCCGCCGCATCGCCCCCCAAGGCACCACCGAAGGCAGCCTATTCGTCCCCGCCGATTACCTGACGCTCCCCGTATTGCAGTAAGCGCCCACGCCTGCGCCCGGAGTATAATCAGCGAAGAGTAGGAGAGGCCATGCGATTACGGAGAGCCGCCATTTTCGCCGCTATGGCGTTGACGTTCACGCGAGCCGCCAGCGCCCAAAAATCCACCGGCGCTGCCTCGACACCCGCGTCCTCCACCGGAAGCAACAGCAGTGGAAGTACCAATACCCGCCAACCCAACTCGACATTTCCAAATGACTCGACCGCTAACCAGGTCATCTTCATCTCCGGCACGGTAGTCCTCAGCGACGGCCTTCCTCTCCCGGATCGCGTGAAAATCGTGCGTGCCTGCGGCGGCGCTCCTCACCTCGAAACCTACACCGACAAAAAAGGTCACTTCAGTTTCCAGTTGGGCCAGAATCTCGAAATGCAGGACGCCAGCTCCCAGTCCGTTTTCGGCGGCCCCGGATCGCAGCTAGGCAACCGCAACAGCAACAGCAACGGGCTTGGTCAAAGTGGAGGATTTAACGAACGTCAACTATGGGGTTGCGATCTTAAAGCCGACCTTCCCGGATTCCGGTCCGACATACTCCCGCTGAGCAACATCCATTACATGGATAATCC
>JALYIB010000030.1 GCA_030775965.1 Acidobacteriota bacterium
TGACTCCCCTGACCACCCTGAATTTCAGGACCCGCGGACGCGCTCAGCAGCAGCGCCCCCGGAACGGTTTGCAAAGAATGCCGCTCCACTAGATACTCCGTGTTGCCGCCCCGCTGCTCCGTCACTAGCGCAGCAAAAGGGATGTCAAAGAGCGCACCGTCCAGCGACAATAGCCACGCTGGTTTACCGGCTTCCAGCGGACTCAGTTGCCCGAACAATTGCCGGTACAACTCCCGTCCGCGCTCGGCGGCTTCCGCGCCCCCGGCCGGAAACGCCTCGCGAAAATTCTCGACCGCTTTCGCGATTTCCTGCTCGGCCGCCAGCCGGTATAACCGCAGCGAGCCCCGGCTGACTGCCCACAGGTACGACTCCTTTTTCCCTAACTCAAAGCTGAGGAGTAATTCGGAGTCTCTTAATCCTTCCTGAAAATGATTAAGTGAATTCCGGCTGTGAATATTCTCCACTTTCTTCGCTTCGATACCCGCTCCAGCTTGCGCTTCCATTTCGGTAAGTCTCGAAAGGAGACGGTTTTGGCCGGGGCCCGCCGCTCCCCTCGCGCCCAATTGCGCCAGTGTTTCCCAGTATTTTAAGGGCAGCTTCTCGCGCCAAACCCCCGCCAATTCCAGGCTTTGGCGCAAGCTGGAGGCGCGATTCAACTCCACCGCTTCCCACGCCTTGCTGGCCCAAACTGCATTCCCGTATCGGAACGCCTGCTCCGCCGCCAGTTGGATGAACGAATGAAAAATCTCTTGTTCCAGCCCAATATTGGTGCTGGTGAGTGTCGATTGCGCCGGCAGCACTTCCAGACGCCACCGCGCCGCGGCATCCAGTGCTAAGGAAAAGTCCCGGAGCGCGGCATCATCCTCTCCGCGGGCTCGCCGTACTAGCCCCCTTTGGTGGAGCAGGACATACTCGGCCTCAGCCGGTGCGCCGCGCCCCGCCGCATCTAGCGCCCATTGCGTCAAGCGTTCAGCGGTCCGAAAATCCCCGCGCGCTAGAGCCAGCGCTCCCAGGCGCCCGTACGACAAGCCAAGTTCGCCCGCGAGAAAAAACCGCCGCAAACGAAAAGCCTCGAGGAACGCGGCTTCGGCTTCCGCCAGGTGCGCCGAGCCCAGTTGCTCCTCGCCCAGCAGATCCCAGGACAGCGCTTCGATCGCCAAGTCGTCCCGCGCCCGCGCCGCTTCGATCCCCGCCGCGAAGAATCCGTGCGCCTCGCCGTCAGCGAGCAGCGCATGGATGCGCCCCATCTGCATCAGCAATGGAGGTTTGAAGTAAGCCGCGCGCGCCTCCACCAGCCCCGCTTCGCGCAGCCCCTCCTCCGCCGCCCGCGTGGCCGCCGGAAGATCCCACATCTGCAAATACAAACTGGACAGATTTACGTCGATGCCACCCAAATCCGCATGATCTTCCAGTCCGGAAGCCAAATCGCGCGCCTGTAAAAAGGTTGCCAGCGCCGCCCGATACTCCAGAGCAAACATCTCGCTGCCGCCCGCACTCATCAGGTAGCGCGCCTGCGCCAGCCCGTCGCCCCGGCGCACGGCTTCCTGGTAGCCGCGCTGATACAGAGCCGCAGCCGCGCGAAAATCTCCCGCCTTGCGCAGACGTAGCGCGTCGTGTTGGATTTGCAGGGAGGCCTGATCCCACCAAGGGCTAGAGACAGGCAATCTAGGCGGGATGACTGTCGGGGGACGTGAACCCGTCATCCACAGCGTGAGAATCAGGCAAAGGCTTCTCCCGAAGGCAGCCATTTGCGTAGTTCTATGGTCTTACTACCGGTCATACTACCAGAGTGCAGATGTTAAACCAATGGTACCGGCCAAATCGCGCGGAGCGCCGCACCCGGCGGCGCCCCTTTGCGGCCAGCCTAATTGCCAGCTGGAGACGGAGGAAATACAACGATCATAAATGCGACACCCCTTTCTGCCCCGACAATAGTTCGAGAGATTGCTTGGAGCAGCGAACTGAAAGCGCCAAGTAGTGTTGTCCATTCAGCTAAAACCAGCCCGTCAAGCGTTACCGGCCCAAGTGGGGGCGGGCCCTCGGCCAGCGTTCCGCCTCCGGTCGAACCATCTCTGGACGCCCTTCCACCCGCAGGTGTACTGTTAAGGTATGGACAAGCGATTAGCCAAGCGCCACAAACGCCAAGTAGAACGCGCGCGCGAAAAAGTGAAACTCTCCGAGCCTGACGTCCGCACCCCGGAACAAATCGAAGCCGCCAAAGAAGCCAGCCGCCCCGACCTCAGCCGCGGCAACCAACCCAAAGTAGCCGCCAGCGGCCGCTCCTTCCGCAATCGCCTGGCCACCGCCATCGGCGGCGCTGCCAAGACCGACGGTTAGGAACACGTGCTCTTTTCCAGGCGCTGCCCCAATTGCCGATCGGTCGATTTCCGCGGCGTAGGCTCGCGCAACGCGCTGGAGAAAGCCATCCACTGGTTCCTGCTGCCCTACCGCTGCTCGCTTTGCGGCCGCCACTTTTTTTTGATGCGATGGCTGACTGTCTGACTTCCGAAGTGTCCGCCGCCTGGCAAGCAGAATGCGGCGCCGGCTATCCATTTCCCTGGAGCAGCACCCTCGTCGACGACACCCTCAATCCCCCAGGCCTCAGCGACGCTGGCAAGCGTGCGATCCTGGGTTGAGAAAGCGGCCACGTTGCTGACGATCAAATCCTAGAGGAGGCGCTAGTGCCGAACTGTTCGCACCTCAATCAGATCCACGACGTAAAACCCCACTCCAAAGGTTGCGAAGAATGTTTGAAGAGGGGCGACACCTGGGTCCACCTGCGCCTTTGCCTATCTTGCGGACACGTCGGCTGCTGCGATTCTTCAAAGAACAAACACGCCACCAAACACTTTCACTCGACCCAACACCCCATCGTAAAATCCTTCGAGCCCGGCGAGGACTGGGCCTGGTGTTATATCGATGAAGTGATGCTGGAGCCGAGTTGATCGTGAGCCCGTCTGATTGGCCCGCGCTCCCCTTCGCCGAGTGGGAGAAAACCTGCGACACGCTCCACATGTGGACGCAAATCGTAGGCAAAACCCGCATGGCCCTGGCCCCGCTCGAAAACCACTGGTGGAACGTAGCGCTCTACGTAACGCCGCGCGGCCTGACCACCTCCGCGATCCCCTGCGCCCAGGGCACGCTGGAAATCGAATTCGATCTGCTGGCGCACCAGCTGTGGATGCGGGCGAGTTCCGGCTGCCTGCACTCCATGCGCCTCTACCCGCGCTCCGTCGCCGATTTCTACGCCGAATACATGGCCGTGCTTAAAATGCTCGGCATGGAAGTCAAAATCTATCGCGTGCCCAGCGAATTTGACGACACCACGCCCTTCGATCAAGACCAGCATCACGCCTCCTACGACACCGAGTACGTCGAGCGTTTCCGCAACATCCTGATCCACAGCGATCGCGTGCTCAAGCAGTTCCGCACACGTTTCCTAGGCAAGTGCAGCCCCGTGCATTTCTTCTGGGGCTCGTTCGATTTAGCCGTGACCCGTTTCTCCGGCCGCCCCGCGCCCCAAAAGGACGGCGTCGACAAAGTGACGCGCGAAGCCTACTCCCATGAAGTCATCAGTTGCGGATGGTGGCCCGGCAACCGCGCCTTCCCGCAACCGGCGTTTTACGCCTACAGCGCGCCTGTCCCGGCAGGCTTGGACGCCCAGCCAGTGCGTCCCGCGGCAGCTTATTGGGACAGCCAACTGGGCGAGTTCATCCTAAAATACGAAGATGTTCGCAGCGCGTCGTCGCCGGAGAAAGATATTCTCGACTTCTGCCAGAGCGCCTACGAAGCCGGCGCAAAACTGGCGCAGTGGGACCGCGCCAGTCTTGAACGCGCCCTCTAACCTACGGTTGACGCCGCTCCGGCGGCGGCCCAGCCAGCGGCGGTTGCGGACCCACCACCGACGTCAGCGCCTGATACGCGCACTCTTCATCTTTGCTCCCGCCGCCCACGCCGATCACCCCGATCATCTGCCCGTCCACCACGATCGGCAGCCCGCCCGACGTCGGAAACACGCCCAGCGGAGCCCAGCGCATCTGCAGCGCCAAATTATTGGCCACCATATTCGCGCGCTGATGCGTCGAGTCGCGCGTGTAGAGAACGCTCTGCGCCTTCAGTAGCGCCGTCTCGATGTTGATCGGCACTTGCCCGTCCATGCGGTGCGAATGCACAATCTGCCCGGTCGGCGAAAGAATGAAAACCGTAATCGCCTGGTTATTCTTAATGGCAAAGTCGACGCAAGCCTGCGCGATTTTCTCGGCCGTCTCCGCATTAATCTCGTTCTTGATCATGGTCTTCTTCGCGGCTTCATCGGAGACCACAAACTTACTCAGATTCTGCGCCGCCACAGGTCCCGCCGCGGCGGCCAGCAAGGCCGCGGCCCAGGTCAGCTTCGCAAAAATGTTATATGTCATGTATTGTTTCCTCGGCGTTTGATTTTATACCAATTACGCGAATGGTACAAGTCCGTTGACTTCGAATATTCCCCAGGCATATAC
>JALYIB010000031.1 GCA_030775965.1 Acidobacteriota bacterium
GCAGTCAACGCGAGAGCACGCAGGATCATCACGCTTCCATCATATGACTTTCGCCCGCTGACTTTCGCGCGGACTAGGGCTTCTTGAAATACCACAGCCAGAAATACTGGGTATTCGCGCCATGCCGGTAGCGGGGCTCGAAGCCATTGCGCTCGGCCATCGCGCAAGCCTCCTGGTCAGAGAACGACACGCCGTTCCAGGTGTCATCCGGCCGGTTCTCCAGCGGGAAACCCTGCACCTGAAACTTGAACAGCGCACCCGGCCGCAGCAGCCTGTGGACTTCGTTCACGTAACTCTCGATCACCTCGCGGCTGGGGATGTGCTGGAACACGATATTAGAGTACGCAAAGTCGAATGGGCGCTTCCAATGAGCCGGCGCTATGCGGCGCAGCCACCGCGGCAAGCGGAAGGCCTTGCCACCCGGATTCCACGCGTAGGACGGCACCACCGCCAAATCGTATCCGTTGTTCTGATAGACGTGAGCATGCGGCCGGCCGGCGAGCGCCTGCCGCGCATGGGCAATCATCTCGCCGCTGACATCGACGGCGTGCACTTCGCCAAACAGGTTTGCCAGCGCTCGCGTGAGCCGCCCGGCGCCGCAGCCGATCTCCAAAACCCGCATATCCTTGGGATCTTTCCCCTGACAGATATTAATCATGTCGGTGAGAATGTCGTCGGCAATGGCCTGCTCGCCGGAAGCGAAAAACTCTTCGTCGGACCAATTGGCGTTGCCGGTGGCAACATAATAGCGGGCATTTTCTCGCGCGCGCTCATCCCAATCGCGCTGCATTTTTTCGAGTTGCTGGGCCTTGGTCAGGGATTCGGAAGGTCCGAAGTTCACTCTTCCATAATATGCCGAATGCTTAAGGAGGGGTCCCGACCGGACCTCCGAACTCCGGCCGGGTGTGAAGGATGCGGCGGGCGGTCAGGGGTGAGAAAGCACCACCGAACCCTTCGAAGGCAATGTCAGAGTGGCCGTGAGCCGCTTGGCCGGCGCAATCGTAAGCGACATTCCGTTGGAGAGATTGATGCCAGATAACGTCGCTGCGCCGGTGCTCTTGTCGAAGACCATCCCGGGTTGCGGAACCTTCGCGATCATCGCGGGCGACGCCATCATCGCAGCCGTTTCTCCGGAAGCCGCATTGTGGATCATAATGACGCCCGACGCAACGGGTTCAACTGTATAGACGCCAGCCGGGAAGGTCTTGCCCGCGGCGTTGAAAGCAAAAGGCACCTCCGCCGAGAAGGTCTCCGCGTGAACGGCCGTTGCCATTGCGCCCATCAAAACCAACGCCAGCGTGAAATGCATCCAGTTGTTCTTCAGGTATTTGTTTTTCATTTGTGAAACTCCTTTGGAAATTTGTAAAAAACGAGAAGTGAGCATGCACATGCGAGCGGCATGCGCCCGTAAACTTCGGCTAGGAATGCAAAGGTCGGCAGGGACGGGTAAAAGTACGACGGGGAGAAAAACGTGGACGAAAGCAACCTGCTTCCGTGACTACAATTTCACTATAAATGAAATCAGCGCAGGCCGCAAATCAATAATTGTGATGATGCGGATATGGAATAATTTTAAGGGAATTCCATTAATACGCTGTAACGAAAAGGGAGAGGAGTTTGGTGGACGGCGGGGGGTTCGAACCCCCGACCCCCGCATTGCGAACGCGGTGCTCTCCCAACTGAGCTAGCCGCCCACACGAGCAATCACCTTCAATATAACATGTGAACCGTGCGGAATTCGGAGCTTGCTATCGTGATCGAACGTGGCGGGATGGCTGATCCGGGACCAAATGAAACACTTAGGGTGGATCCTCCGGTCCGTGAGCAGATCAGATGGTGCTCCTCATCGCTCTTGTAGCCATGGGCCGAAGGACAGACACGGGGCGTACGGTATAGTTGGTACAGCGGTTTCTGGATGAGGCTACCGAGGTAAACGCTCCTGCCGGGGTCACGCCGATGCACTACCAGCAACTCTGTTATCAATTATTCACTTGCGGTGCTGGGCGAATCGAAGGACACTGAAGCTTCATGGCAACTGTAAGAGCCAACGAGACCGCACCGGTGCGTGAACCGGCTGACCGCTGGTCGATCGCCGAGGCGGGCGAGTTGTACGATGTCGCCAGTTGGGGCAAAGGCTACTTCTCCGTCGAGCCCAACGGCCACGTATGGGT
>JALYIB010000032.1 GCA_030775965.1 Acidobacteriota bacterium
GGCATGGTCACGCACTGGCTAAAGCACCGCGGCGCCCACTGGTTGAAGAGCGCCTTCGTGAACGGACTGGGCGCGTTCGTCACCGGCATCACGGTAGTAATCGTGCTGCTGGCGAAATTCGTCCAAGGCGCCTGGATCACCTTCCTGTTCGTTCCCTTAACCATCGTTTTTTTCCTGGGCGTGCGCCGCCACTACCATGCCATCAAGATGCTGACCTCCTGCCGCCTTCCCGTCGACACCGCCGGCCTCGATCAGCCCCCCATCGTCGTCATTCCCATCGAACACTGGAGCAACATTTCCCGCCAGGGAATCGAATTCGCCGCGCGTCTCTCACCGGAAGTAATCGCGCTGCACGTCGAACCGGCCGAGCATTCCGAACTCCTCGAAGCCGATTGGGAACAATATGTCGTCCAGCCCTTCCAAGCCGCCGGCAAGCAGGCGCCGCGCCTCCAACTCCTGCCCTCGCCCTACCGCTTCATCATCATTCCCATCGTGCAAACCATTCTGGATCTTTCAAAGCAACACTCCGATCGCAGCTTCATCGTGGTGATCCCGGAACTGGTCGAAGATAAGTGGTATCAATACTTCCTGCACAACCAGCGCGGCCGCCTCCTCGAGTGGGTGCTCCTGGCGCGCGGCAATGAACGGATTTTTACGGTGAGCGCGCCGTGGTATGTCGGCAAGAAGCGCTAAAACGCCAGCCGCATCTGCATTTTGAGCCGCGGGTTGTCGGTGTTTCGGAAAAACCTTCGCCGTTGTTGCCAGCCCTTGACCCACGCTACCCCGCGCTCTACTCTTAAGCTGATATGAGCGCCATCAATCTCAAGGTCAACGGCCGGGCCCACACCCTGGAGCTCGATCCCTCCACTCCGCTGCTCTACGCCTTAAGCGACGATCTGGAACTGCGCGGCCCCAAGTTCGGCTGCGGCCTAGGCCAGTGCGGCGCCTGCACCGCCATCGTAAACGGCGCCGCCGTGCGCTCCTGCCTGACCCCCGTCAGCGCCGTGGTGGGCAAGGATATCGTGACGCTCGAAGGCCTGGGCACCCCCGAGAAACCCCACCCCATCCAGAAAGCCTTCATCGACGAGCAAGCCGCTCAATGCGGCTTCTGCTTGAACGGCGTAATCCTGACCGCGAAAGCTTTCCTCGACAAGAACCCCCAAGCAGGCGAGTCCGAAATCCAGCAGGCGCTGTCCGGCGTGCTGTGCCGCTGCTTCACCCACGTGCGCATGCAGCAAGCCATCCAGCGCTATGCGAAGGAGGTAGCGAAATGACTTCGGCCGCGCGCGCGGAACTGAATCGCCGCCACTTCTTAAAAAGCGCGGGAGCCCTGATCGTAGGCTTTCGCATGATGGGAAGCGGCACCGCGCAAGCCCAGTTCGCCCAAACCCCGCTCCCCGGCGCCCCTCCCATCGATCAGGTGGATTCCTGGCTTGCTATCGCCGCCGACGGCAGCATCACCGCTTTCAGCGGCAAGGAAGAATTAGGCCAAGGCATCTCGACAGCGCAACAGCAATTAGTAGCCGAAGAACTCTCCGTCCCCTTCGAGCGCGTGAAGCTGATCTACTGCGACACCGCACTGACGCCGGATCAGGCCTACACTTCCGGCAGCCAATCCCACCCCGCCAATTTCAACCACGGCAACCTGGCGCAAGCCAGTGCCACTGCCCGCGAAGCTCTCCTCAAAATGGCAGCGCAGCAGTGGAACGTGCCCTCCGGCCGCCTCACCGCAGTTAACGGCGTGATCACCTCCAAAACCGATCCCGCAAAAAAAATAACCTACGGCCAACTGGTCGCCGGCAAGAAGCTGAACCTTACACTCGACAAGCAAGCCCAACGAAAACCCGCCGCCGACTGGACCGTCCTGGGCAAACCCATCGGCCGTCCCGACATGCCCGCCATGGCCACCGGCCGCTTTGAATTCGTCCACAACGTGCGCCTCCCCGGAATGCTGCACGGCCGCGTCGTGCGCCCGCCCGCCGTGGGCGCAACCGTCATCAGCGTCGACGAAGCTTCCGTGCAGGGGATGCCGGGTTTAGTAAAGGTGGTCACCCGCAAAAACTTCGTCGGAATCGTAGCCGAGAAACCCTGGCAAGCCATGCGAGCCGCGGAAAAATTAAAAGTCGTTTGGACCCCTGGCACGGGCCTCCCCAAGCAATCCGAATTTCACGAAGCCTTGCGCCAGCAGCCCTCGCGCGATCAGAAACTTGTCGACTCCAAGGACACCGAACAAACCCTGGCCAGCGCCGCCACCGTGCTCAAGTCCACTTACTATCATCCCTACCAAATGCACGGTTCCGTAGGCAGCTCCTGCGCCGTAGCCGATGTGCAGCCCGGCAAAGCCACTCTCTATTCGTCAACCCAAGGCGTCTGGTATCAAAAAACCACCGGAGCCATGATCCTGGGCCTGAAGCCCGAAAACGTCCGTGTGATTTTCCGCCGCGGCTCCGGCTGCTACGGCCTGAACGGCGCCGACACCGTGACCTACGACGCCGCCGTTCTCTCCCAAGCCGTAGGCAAGCCCGTCCGCGTGCAACTCTCGCGCAAGGACGAAATGGCCTGGGAAAATTACGGCAACGCCTGGACCATCGACGAACGCGCCGGCCTCGACGCCCAGGGCAACATCATCGCCTGGGAACACGAAGCCTGGACTCCCAGCCTCGGCAACCGCCCCGGCCCGGAAACCCCCGGCAACGTAGTCACCGGAATGCTGCTCGGCTATCAGCCGCAGCCTTTCTCGCCCGGCCCGGCGCGCGATCCCCAAACCTACGCCAACAACAGCAACGGCGTTCCCTCCTACGTAGCCGGCCGCGTCGGCGCCACCAACAGCGGCACCGGCACCGTCAAGAGCGAAAAAGTGCTGGTCCACAATCTGCTCTCGCCCTTCTGGACCGGCCCCCTCCGCTCCCCCGCCCGCCTGCAAAATACTTTCGCCCACGAAAGTTTCATGGACGAACTAGCCGCCCGCGCCAAAGCCGACCCCGTGGAATACCGCCTGCGCCATTTACACGACGAGCGCGTGATCGGAGTCCTCACCGCCGCCGCAAAAACCGCCCAGTGGGAAACCCGCCCATCCCCCAAACCCGGCAATCCCAAGACCGGCGTAGTAACCGGCCGCGGCGTAGCCTCCGTAGCGTACGAAGGCGACAACGGCTACACCGGCATCGTAGTCGAAGTAGAAGTGAATCAGGACACCGGCAAAGTGTCCGTGAAACGCATGTCGGTGGGCATCGACGCCGGCCCCATCTCCAACCCCGACGGCCTGCGCAACCAAGCCGAAGGCGGCGCGCTCCAAGGAATGAGCCGCGCCCTCGGCGAGCAAGTGACCTGGGACGACCAAAAAATCACGTCGGTCGACTGGCGCTCTTATCACTCGCTCCCCCTGGGTTTCGAACTCCCCAAAATCGAGTGCGTCCTCGTAAACCGCCCCGGCGAAGAAGCCACCGGCGCCGGAGAAACCGCCATCACCGTGATGGCGGCAGCCATCGGCAACGCCATCTTCGACGCCACGGGCGTCCGCCTCCGCGAAATTCCGTTCACGCCGGAACGCGTGAAAGAAGCCCTGCGCGCCCGAGGGTGAGATAACTCTTATCGGCGTCCATCCGTGTCCATCCGCGAGCCCGAATGCGCTAGTGTGGACCCATGAAGATCCTCGTCGCCATCGACGCGTCGCCCGCCAGCAAAGCCGCCCTCGACGCCGTAGCGGAGCGCCCCTGGCCGCCGGACTCGCGCTTCGAAATTCTCACAGCGGTCGAAACTTCGCAGCGCTGGGCACTGGCAACAGTAGCCGTGGAAATGAAAGCCCACGCGCACCAACTGGTCGACGCCGCCGCCGCGCGCTTGCGCTCCGTCGGTCTAACCGCGAGCGCAACAGTGAGCGAAGGCGATCCCAAACCCGTAATCCTCGATCACGCCGCCGCCATGGCAGCCGATCTAATCGTAGTCGGAGCGCACGGCATGACCGCCCTCGAACAATTCTTGCTGGGCAGCGTATCGAAAGCCATCCTGCGCTTCGCCCCCTGCTCAGTAGCCATCGTGCGCAAAACCGCGGGTTCGAGAATATTGCTGGCGATAGACGACTCCGCGGGCTCGCGCCTGGCAGTCGAATCGGTAGCCGCCCGTCCCTGGCCCGCGGGCACCGAGATCCGCGTGCTCAGCGCCGTCGAGCTAGGCATGTCCGCCCTGCAAGGCGCCTTCGAGATTCCGTCTCTCGACGCCAAGCACCTGGAGACGCAGCGCGCCGCCGCCATGAAACGCACCGAAGACGCCATCGACTCCGCCCTTAAAATTCTGGAAGCCGCCGGCCTCGCCACCTCGGAATCCATCTCCGTCTTAGCGCAGCCTCCCAAAGAGATCATTCTCGAAGAAGCCGCCGCCTGGCCAGCCGATTGGATCGTGCTAGGCTCCCACGGCAGCAGCGGTCTCAGCCGCTTCCTGATCGGCAGCACTTCTGAAACCGTAGCCACCCACGCCCCCTGCTCCGTCGAAGTCGTACGCAAGAAGTTGTGATCGTTTCTGACCTAAGGAGCGCTTAATAGCACTACATGGATTCATCAAGAAATCGTGAGCAACGCCCCAACAGGATTTGGCGCTGGCCCGCAAGCGACAAGAACTGCTAGTCAGATAGGAAGGACAAAGCGCATGAGCAAAAAGCATCTAGGTTCGAGCATCGATGATTTCCTCAAAGAAGAAGGAATCTTCGAAGAATCTCAGGCCGAGGCAATCAAGGAAGTAGTCGCCTGGCAACTCGGCCAAGCCATGAAGAAAAAGAAAATCTCCAAAGCCCGCATGGCCACGCTGCTCAAAACCAGCCGTTCTCAAGTCGACCGCCTACTCGATCCCAAAAACGACATCACGCTTTCGAGCTTACAGCGCGCGGCCGCGCTCGTCGGCCGCCGCGTCATGATCGAACTGGTCTGATTCGCCGGGCGACTTACCGCGCCGCCTGCGCTCCGCCATTACCTACGCCGATTGCAATATTGCTTCCCTTTCACGCTATAAGACAGCGGAGAACATCCCCCCACTGCGGCCGCCGATTCCCTGCGCCACCCGCAACCGCCAAAAGTTCACTTTCCGTACCCCGCCGCGAATGTTATCCTGTAAGCCGCTTGAGCTGCGTAAACGACAACAGGGTAATCCAAAATTAAATGGCCATCGCCACCACCAATCCTGCCACGGGAGAGGTTCTGAAAACCTTCGCCCCGCTTACCGCTTCGCAGATCGACGCCAAACTGGCCCTCGCCGCCGAAACTTTTTCGACTTTCAAGAAACTCACTTTCGCCGCGCGCGCCGCCATGATGAAGCAGGCCGCCGATCTCCTTGAAAGCGAAAAAGAAGCCGCCGCGAAACTGATGACTTTGGAGATGGGCAAGACCTTCAAGTCCGCCGTCGACGAAGTCCTCAAATGCGCCTGGGCCTGCCGCTACTACGCGGAAAAAGCCGAAAAGTTTCTGGCCGATGAAATCGTCGACACCGGCGCCGCCAAAAGCTACGTGCGCTACCAGCCCATGGGCGTGATCCTGGCCGTGATGCCTTGGAACTTCCCCTTCTGGCAAGTGTTCCGCTTCATCGCCCCCAGCCTGATGGCCGGCAACGTAGGCCTTCTCAAGCACGCCTCCAACGTCCCGCAGTGCGCCCTCAAGATCGAAGAAATCATGCAGCGCGCCGGCTTCCCCGAAGGCGCTTTCCAGACCCTCTTGATTGGCGCCAAACAAGTCGAGCCCCTGTTGCTCGACCCGCGCGTAGCCGCCGCCACCCTTACCGGCAGCGAAGGCGCCGGAGTCCAAGTCGGAGTAGCCGCCGCCAGCCACATCAAAAAGGTAGTGCTCGAACTGGGCGGCAGCGACCCCTTCATCGTCATGCCCAGCGCGAATCTGGATGA